>JBKECC010000084.1:0-9441 GCA_047974135.1 Campylobacteraceae bacterium
AATTTTATATATATTTGGAGTTTAAACATGGGAATTATCATTTTAGATTTTTTATCCATTTGTATAATAGCCACCTCTTTACTTGTTTTTGCAGCAAGAAAATACAAGATAGCTATAAAAATATACATTGTTCAAACCATACTACTTGTTTTAATCTTTCTATTTTTATGGGCAGAATTTGATGCAACCGAATTAAAAACATGGGCAATGATAGCCTTTTTTACAAAGGTTGTATTTGTGTCTTTTATACTTTTTAGACTTGTTAATAAACTAGGAGTTGTTTATGAGGATGAGCCAGTTGCTGGATTTTTTATAAGTCCTATCATTGCCATAGCTTTTTCATTAGCTATCGCTATGTCGCTTCATAAAATCTTCCTTGATTTTTCTCTTATACAAGAGAGGACTCCGGTAATAGCTGCTATAACTATATTTATGATTGGTATATTTGGTTTTATACTTAGAAACTCTATAGTTAAGCAAATTTTAGCTTATTGTACACTTGAAAATGGCATACACCTATCTTTAGCTCTTATGGCATACAACTCTCCAAAAATTGCAGAGATTGGAATACTAACAGATGCTATCTTTGCAGTTTTGATTATGTCTGTATTAGCGCAAAGATTTTACAAGTATTACGGCACTCTTGATACTTCAAAAGCAAACAATTTAAAAGGGTAGTTATGGAGAAAATACTTATATTATTACTTATCATTCCGATACTTTTTTTTGTTGTTATCACGCTTTTGCCAAAAAATTTTAAAGCTTTAAGTACTGCTCATATAATAGCTTCGATCACTTACTCCTTAACAGCGCTCTATGCTGTTAGTAATGTAGTAAATGGTGATGCTTTTTACGCATTTAGTGATATGATATTTTTAGACTCAGTTGGTGGAGTTTTCTTAACTATCATAGCAATTACAGGGTTTTTAGTAAACATGTATGCTGTTAAATATGTTAGTTGGGAATTAGAGAAAAATGTTTTACATGTAAAAGATGTAAAACTATACTTTCAATTAACACAAATATTTATCTTTACTATGACTTTCTCTGTTATCTCAAACAATATCGCTCTCATGTGGGTAGCCATGGAAGCGACTACACTGTCTTCCGTGTTTTTGATAGCTATTCATAAATCTAAAAAAACAACAGAGAGTGGCTGGAAATACATAGTTTTATGTACTATTGGCTTGGCTTTTGCACTTTATGCAACAGTTCTTTTGTATAGTGCTGGCGCGCAAGTGGTTGATAGCAATCACAATGCGATGCTTTGGAGCACTTTGATAGAAAATGCAGATAAAATGAACTCAAATGCCTTAAAACTTATCTTTGTATTTGCACTTGTTGGTTACGGGGCTAAGGCTGGACTTGCTCCAACTCACACTTGGCTTCCTGATGCTCACTCAGAAGGACCTGCTCCTATCTCTGCGCTTCTTTCAGGTATTTTATTGAAATGTGCACTTTTGTGTTTACTTAGGTATTACGCGATAGTTGGAAACTCACTTGTTGGGTTCTCTTTTGTTGAAATTGTTATGATGGCAAGTGCCTTACTTACAATTTACATATCCTCACTGTTTTTATTGCGACAACATGATGTAAAAAGAATGTTTGCTTATCACTCCATAGCTCACATGGGAGTTGTAGCCTTTGGTCTTGGAGCAGGAGGATTTTGGGGCATATTTGCAGCACTTTTTCACTGCTTTGCGCACTCAACAACAAAAGCATTAGCGTTTTGCTCAACTGGAAATTTAATGCATATTTATGGCACAAGAGATATGGAAAAGATGAGTAATCTAATAAGAGTGGCACCTATAACTGCTATTTTGTTTGGTGTATCTATATGTTCACTTGTTGGTGTGCCTGCATTTAACATATTTGTTAGTGAATTTATGATGATAAAAACTTCCATAGTTGACATTCAAACTACAAAGGCATACGTAACAGCATTTTTACTGTGTATTGGTCTTGTAATCATTTTTGTTGCGGACTTTTCGCATTTTAATATGGTTACCTTTGGAAGAAAAGAGACAACGGTACTCTCAGGCGAAGTATCTTGGAAGGCAAATCTTCCACTTATAGTACTTGCAACCATTATAGTTATTACGGGATTACTACAGTTTGAATCTTGGACAACGTTGCTAACAAATGCAACAAATATAATCATGCAAAAATAAAAGGGTATAGATGAAGGGCGATATTTTTATAAATATGTTAAAAGAGAAGATAGAAATTTTAGAGATAACAAGACAGCCAGAAGATCAGATAACTATCTTGGTTAAAAGAGATGATTTACCTGAAGCCGTTAGATTTTTATATTATGATTGTGGCGGATGGCTCTCTTCAATGATTCCAAATGATGAGAGAAAGATAAACGGAAACTACGCTTTGTATTATGTTTTGTCTATAGAAGGCTCAAAGATGACACAAGACGAAGAGCATCCACAAGAAGAGAAATGCTGGCTAAGTGTTAAAACACTACTTCCTGCAAATGACCCAACTTATCCATCCGTTACTTTAAAAGTTCCAGCTGCAGTTTGGTATGAAAGAGAGGCTTATGACTTATTTGGCTTAGTTGCTGTTGGACTTCCTGACCCAAGAAGACTTGCCGTTTCAGATGATTGGCCTGAAGGTCTTTTTCCTTTAAGAAAAGATGCTATGGATTATAGATTTAGACCGCCAACTACAGATGCCCAAAACGAACCAGATCATCAATTTTTATTTCCAACTGGAGATAAAACTCTAGATATTCCTTTTGGACCTTTACATATTACAAATGATGAACCAGGACATTTTAGACTATTTTGTGATGGTGACACCATAATAGATGCAGATTATAGACTTTACTATCAACATCGTGGTATGGAAAAATTAGCTGAAAATAGAATGAATTATGACCAAATGGGATATTTGGCCGAGAGAGTTTGTGGTATCTGCGGATATGCGCATGCTATTGGTTGTATTATGGCAGCTGAGCGAGCTATAGACGTTGAAGTTCCTCTGCGTGCTCAAGCTATAAGAACTATATGTTTAGAGATAGAAAGATTGCACTCAAACTTACTAAATATCGGACTTTTATGTGAAATGACTGGAAATGTCAACGCTTTTCAACACATATTTAGAGTTAGAGAGTATTCAATGGAATTGGCTCAAAATGTAACAGGCGGACGAAAAACGTACGGCAATGTTATCATGGGTGGGTTAAGACGTGATATGACAAATGTTGAAATAAAAAGAAGCTTGGAACTTTTAAATATTATAGAAGACCAAACAATAGAAGTTTGGGCAGCTATCATGGACAATAAATTATTGATTGGAAGATGGAAAGGGGTTGGTATTTTAGATAAACAAATAGCAAGAGACTTTTCAACCGTTGGCCCAAATGTAAGAGGAAGCGGATTTAAAAGAGATTCAAGATATGACCATCCTTATGAGTTTTTTAGAAATATTGATTTTAAAGTACATGTAGAACATAGTGGAGATATATTTGCAAGGGCAAGTGTTCGCTATCACGACACGATTGAATCAGTACATGTAATAAGACAGTGTTTAGAGCTTATGCCTGGTGGAGAGATTGTTATAAATACTCAAAAAAGTATAAAACCAAGAGCATTTGCACTAGGAAACAATGAAGCACCAAGAGGTGAAAATATACACTGGATTATGCATGGAGACTCACAAAAAGTTTACAGATGGAGATGTAGAGCAGCAACTTTTAACAATTGGCCATCACTCAAGTTTCAATTTAGAGGAAATGTTGTCTCTGATGCTGCACTTATCATAACTTCCATAGATCCCTGCTACTCATGCGGTGAGAGAGTTACGATAGTAGATATAAAAAATGGCAAAACAAAAGTTGTTACAAATAGTGAATTAAAAAGCTATTCAAGAACACGAAGAAATTCACCATTAAAAAGGTAAATAGGGTACAAAACAATGATGAAATTACTCGATTTAAG
The DNA here is from genome assembly GCA_047974135.1 of Campylobacteraceae bacterium. Classification (GTDB taxonomy): domain Bacteria; phylum Campylobacterota; class Campylobacteria; order Campylobacterales; family Campylobacteraceae; genus JAIRQK01. The sequence goes on from JBKECC010000084.1 coordinate 3,954, forward strand.
TAAAAAATACTTAAGAGCAACATATAAATATCCATTTGAACCATACCATGTAAATGAAGGGTTTAGAGGAAAACCAGTATATACGCACAGCCTTTGCATAGGATGTACCGCTTGCGCCGTTGTTTGTCCACCAAATGCTATAAATTTAAAATTAAACGATGACAAAAACAGACTAATGTGGCTCTTTGATTGTGGAAGATGTATATTTTGTGGAAGATGCGATGAAGTTTGCCCTACAAACGCTATTATGCTCTCTGAAGAGTTTGAAGTAGCGGTTGTTTTTGATAAAAATGCGTTAAAGATTGAAGCTGAGCTTGAAGTTGAAAACTGTAAAGTTTGTGGCAAACCTTTTACAACAAAAAGATTGATAGAGTACACAAAACAAAGATTAGAAAAAACAAACTTTATAAGCGATACATTGTCTATAAGTAAAATAAACTATCTACTTACATGTGATAGTTGTAAAAACAAAAGTTCTGCTGAAAAATCAGTGATAAGCCTTGCAAGTACATTTACATGTAAAGAAGAGGTTGAAAGATTAAGAAGAGAAGAGAAAGAGCGTAAAAAAGCAGAAAAATTGGCAGCTAAAAAGGAGGAAGAGCAATGAGTACATACGTTGTTCCAAACGATATAACTGAAAAAAATAGCCTTGAAGCAAAACTAAAACATTTAAAAAATATCAAAAGAAGTATATTTTTATATAGAGTTGATTGTGGTTCATGCAATGGTTGTGAGATTGAGATATTTGCAACCATAACTCCAATGTGGGATGTTGAACGCTTTGGTATAAAGCTAGCAGCAACTCCAAGACATGCTGATATACTAATTTGCACAGGACCAGTTACGAGACAAATGTACTATCCTCTTATTCGTGCTTATGAAGCAACTCCAGATCCAAAGGTTGTAGTTGCTTTTGGTGCTTGTGGTGCAACTGGTGGTATTTTTCACGATTGCTATAGTGTTGTTGGTGGGGTTGATAAAGTTTTGCCAGTCGATGTTTTTATACCAGGATGTCCTCCGCATCCAGCAGGTATAGTTTATGGTTTGGCGATTGCTATTGGCATACTAGAACAAAAACTACATAAAGAAGAGTATCCACTAATCACAAATGAGCCTCCTTTAATCATAGAAAACTCAATACTTGGAAATATACTATTTGAGCGAGATATCTTGGCTGAATCTAAAAAACTTATGGGTTATTTTCATGGAAGAAAGCTTTATGACAAATATATAAATGCTCTAAAATCATCAAAAAATCCCTTTAATGCAATTAAAAGTACAGAAGTTATAGAAAATGCCATAAAAAATGAAGAGGATATGAGATATGCTGAGTGTATGCAAATACTTCACGAAAAAGTCTATCTGCCAAAAATAAACAGTTTAAATTTTCAAAAGAAAAACTTAGAGTTAAGCAGTGATACAAATATATAGATTAACAAAAAGAGAAGCTGACACTTCATATAAAAACGAAATGCCAGATAAATTTGAACAGATAAAAATTTTCTATAAAAACATAGGCCATGGGGCAGGGAAGATTGACTTTGTTGAAAAAGTTTATGAACTAGAAGAAGAAGAGTACCTAAATCTAGTGAGCAAAAGTGGCGAGTATGCAAAGTTTAAACTTGGAAATTTAAGCAAATACTTTGAAATTGAAGTTTTTCCCGAACATGTGCAGAAACTAAAAAATGAGATGCCTTCTTCAAAACTAAAAGAGATTTTTGAAGATTTAAAAGAGGGTTATTTTGTTATCAGGAAAACAGATTGAAAAAGGCTTTTTTAGCAGTTGGAAATACTCTTAGAGGTGATGATGGTATTGCTAGTGAACTTGGAAAACTCATAGAAGAGAGTGGGGATGGTTGGAGAGTTTTTTACGGTGAAGATGTACCAGAAAATGAGTTTCATAACATAAAAAAATATGAACCAGATTTAATCATAGTAGCTGACGCAGTTACTGGAATGAAAGTAGGAGTGGTAAACGTTTTAGATTTAAGTAGTGAGATTGATTATATATACTCAACTCACAACATTCCAACTCCAGTTCTTATAAGTTATCTTAGAAACTTTTGTCAAAATGTCTTTTTTTTGGGGCTTGGCGTTGACATATTAAATGTTTTAGAAATCAATCCAGAACTCTCAAACGAAGCAAAAGAGACTGCAAAAAAAGGTCTTGTTAAGATAAAAGAGATAGATAAGATTTTTAGTTAAAATTATTTACATGTAAAGATAAAATTGTTACAAATATATACATTTATCTTTATTTGTTACTAAATGTAATCTTTTATTGTTTTATCTTTTATAAATTTACACACTTTTACTCAATCTGCTTTTTCATATTGTTACAATCAAGATATTTTTTTAATTTTTTGATTTTAACAAAGGATGTAAAATGACACAAACTCAAAAAAACAGAGGAGTTCAAGTTGTTGCTGCTGGTCTTGCCATCAACCTTGCACTTGGCATTTTATATACATATAGTATCCTAAAAGAAGAGATACAAAAACTCTTTGACAATTCAGCAGATCCTTATGCAACTGCTTGTTTAGCCTTTGCTTTTGCTATGGTTCTTGGTGGAAAAATGCAAGACAAATTTGGTCCAAGAGTAACAGCAACGATAGGCGGTGTTTTAGTTGGTGTTGGTTTTATCATCTGTTCTATGTCGACAAGTTATTGGGGTTGGATTTTAGGTTTTGGCATCTTTTCTGGACTTGGATATGGCTTTGGTTACTCATCAGCAACTCCCCCAGCACTAAAATGGTTCTCTTCAGATAAAACAGGATTTATAGCTGGTATCGTAGTTGCAGGATTTGGGATAGCGCCAGTTTATCTTGCTCCATTATCACAGTTTTTACTATCAAAATACACTCTTAGTAGCACAATGCTCATTCTTGGCATTTTCTTTTTACTTATAGTGTGTGTCTTGGCTACTTTTTTAAAAAATCCACCCGCAAACTTTACTCCAAAAAATCAGACAATAAAAGATAGCACAAAAAAGAAAATCATAAAAGATGTTGGTGTAAAAGAGATACTAAAAGATAAAAAGTTTTATATACTCTGGATAACATTTTTTATAGGTGCAGGAACTGGTTTGATGGTTATAGGAAGTATCGCTGGAATTGCTAAACAAAGCATGGGAAGTTATGCTTTTTTAGCAGTTGCTCTTATGGCTATTGGAAATGCAGGTGGTCGAATCATGGTTGGACTTGCATCAGATAAAATAGGCAGAATTACCGCTTTATTTATAGTTATGAGCACCCAAGCAGTTTTGATGTTTATCTCTATTTTGGTGGTAAATAGTAGCAATACTCATCCTTTTTTTATAGTGCTTATCGCCTCTCTTATAGGCTTTAACTATGGAGGAAATCTCTCTTTGTTTCCATCTTTTGTAAAGGATTTTTGGGGAGTAAAAAACTACGGTATAAATTACGGAGTTTTGTTTTTAGCATGGGGAATAGGGGGCTTTGTATTGGTAAAATTTGCCGATATTTTAAAATCATCTTATGGAGTAAGTGCTCCATTTCTAGCTGCAGGAGCTTTGCTTTTACTCTCATCAGCGCTTAGCCTTATTTTGATAAAAGTAAAAGATAAAAGCTAAGTATCTCTTTACATGTAAAGATTTTGCATAGTATGAAGTTTTTCTTTTAACTTATCTATCACACTTTTTGGAGATAAAACCACACATTTTTCTCCAAAACCAAGCAATAAACTGTAACTAAAGTCATCATCAACAAATGGAAACTTTACATGTAAAACATTCTCTTTAATCTCTATATTGTCATATCCTGCAGACTCTATCATGTGGTCAAGCAAAGATATATCGGCTTTTACTTTGATATAAAACATTTTATCCCATATCTTTTCGCTCAAACTATTATGATTTGTAAAGTTTATATCTCTTTGAGTAAAAACTTCTTCTTTTACATGTAAATCCAAAATTCTTGTAAGTTTAAATAGCCTAATTTCATTTTTATCTAAGCAGAATGTTTGCAAATACCAACTTGTATATTTATACATAAGATGATAAGGCTCAACTTCTCTATTGCTTTTTTTACCTGAAGGACTTATGTATGTAAAAGATAAAATCTTTTGTTCTGTTATAGCTTGCTTGATAAGTTCGATATTTTGATTGAGATTTGCGCTATTTTGCCAAGAAGTCAAATCAATCATAATGCTATTTTTTTGATTTTTAAGTTCAAGAGTTTTTATCTTTTGAAGAGTGTTATTTAGCTCTTTATTTGGTAACAAGGAAGAGATACTATTTAACCCCAAAAGAAGATTGTTAACATCATTTATATTGAAAAGTTTTTTATCGATTTTGTATCTTTTACTTATGCTAATTCCGCCATTTACACCAACGCTTGTCTCTATTGGAATGCCTGAAAGATTTATGGTATTTATATCTCTCAAAATAGTTCTTGTGCTTACTTCAAACATCAAAGCAAGTTCGCTTGTACTCATCTTTTCATTTTCTAAAAGCGTCATGATTATAGAGATTAATCTATCTATCTTCAAGATATTTTCCTATTTTTATTAAACTATGACATATAGCTGTCATGGTTTGTATATTATACTGTTTTTAAATTTTAATTAGGAGTCAAAAATGGATTTTAGAGCAGAGTTTTTAAATATCATGAAAAATGAAAAAAATATAGCACTTGCAACACAAAAGGGCGAAGGAACAAATGTTAGAATAGTAAACTTTTACTATGATGCAAGTAAAAAAGTTTTGTATTTTTTAACTTTCAAAGATAATGACAAAGTTCGTGAGATAGAAAAAAATAGCAAAGTATCTTTTACAACTATCCCAACAAAAGAGACAAAACACGCAAGAGTAAATGTGGCAACCGCAAAGAAAAGTGTGTTAAAAGTTTCAGACTTAAAAGATATAGTTCTTAGCAAAAACCCAGAAAATGAAGATATCTTAGCTTTTAGTGAACAGATGTATGTTTTTGAGGTAGCGTTTGATAAAGCTTTAGTAGTTCTCAGTCACGAGTGTGCAGGTGAAATAAATATATAAAAAGCTTTACATGTAAAGATTAAGCATTTTAAAATGTATATTTTACGATAATTCTATTATGGATATTGAGTATCCATAATAGATATGATTTTTAAAGGATATATTTTGAGTAATAAAAAAGTGTTTATAGCAGGGGCTGCTGGAGTTATTGGAAGAAATTTGTGTAAGCTTTTGGTTGAAAATGGTTATAGTGTTTATGGAACAACAAGAAGTAAAAACAAAACTAAACTATTAGAAGATATGTCTGTAATACCAGTCATTGTTGATGTTTATGATGCAAAAAAGCTTGAAGATATTTTGATATCTATTCAACCATCAATCGTCTATCATCAACTCACAGATTTGCCAGCTGGACTAAATCCTGACAAGATGGAAGAGGCTTTAATAAGCAATGCAAAATTAAGAGATGTTGGAACAAGAAACTTAGTAAATGCTTCCATAAAAGCAAAAATTGATAAAATGATAGCCCAAAGC
>JBKECC010000003.1:0-3664 GCA_047974135.1 Campylobacteraceae bacterium
TGACATTAAACTACAGAAAAAGCACATTTACAAGATTAAATATCAAACACGAGGAAGACCTTTTTGCAAAACAAAAAGAGGGTAAGGTGGAACTTTTACTTGGGGTTGATATAGCCCAATTAGAAAACGAAAATGGGGATGTAAAAGTAAAATTTACAGATGATACAATAAGAGTATTTAACCGTATTATCTATGCAATTGGTGGCACAACTCCTGTTGATTTTCTAAAGAAATGTGGCATTGAAGTAAGTGATAAAAAACTTCCAAAATATGATGAAAATTTAGAGACAAACGTAAAAGGAATGTTTGTGTGTGGAGATTTGGCTACAGCTTCTGGTGGCTCCATAGCACTTGCACTAAATGACGCTTATAAAATAGTAAATTTTGTTATAAACAATAAAAAATAGATGATTCTTTATCAGTACGAAAAAGGGTATAGATACAACAGCGATTCTATGTTTTTGTATGATTTCATAACAAGTTTTCATCCAAAAGGAGAAGTGCTTGATGTTGGATGTGGATGTGGAATTTTGGGACTTTTAATAAAAAGAGATTTCCCTTCCATAAACTTAACAAGCATTGATATTCAAGAAGAACATATTTTACTCGCACAAAAAAATGCAGAGATAAATGAGTTACATGTAAAGACTATTTTAGCTGATTTTACAAAGGCAAATTTTGACAAACAGTTTGACTTAATCATTTCAAATCCACCTTTTTATCTACAAAACACCAAACAGAGCGAAGATGAAAGGTTAAAGATAAGTAGATATGAAAACTATCTTCCATTTTCAAAGCTGTTTTCTCAAAGTTATAAGCTTTTGAATTCTGGAGGTTCTTTGATATTTTGTTACGATGTAAATCAAATAGATAAATTGATGTATGAATTACATAACTTTAAACTTAAAGTCTCTGATATCTGTTTCGTTCATCCAAGAGCAGATAAAGAGTCAAATATAGCGCTTATAAGGGCTAAAAAAAATTCGAAATCAAGCACAAAGATTCATTCTCCACTCTTTGTTTTTGAAGGCAAAGAGTATACAAAAAGAGTAAGAGATATATTTACAAAAGCTAGCACAAAGAGCGTTACATGCAACTAATAAAAAATAACAATTATAAATTTGCTTTCAATCCGCAAGCTTGCGAGACTTGTGGTGGAAAGTGCTGCACAGGTGAAAGTGGATACATTTGGATTGATAGTTTTGAGATACAAAAGTTGGCAGAATATTTACATGTAAACATTGAACAATTCAAGATTGATTACTTAAGAAAGGTAAATTTTCGATATAGTTTAAAAGAAATTTCATTTGAAAATGGGTATGCTTGTGTGTTCTTTAATACACAAAAAAGATGTTGCGGCGTATACGAGTATAGGCCAAATCAGTGTAGAACTTTCCCGTTTTGGGAACATTTTAAAACAAATCAAGATGAAGTGGAGAGGGAATGTATAGGTATTGTTCGTCTTTAATATTGTCCGTTTTTCTCTTATCTGGCTGTTTGGCTAGCACTCCAGCACCAAATTATAGTGCGGATGTAGATAAAAAAGTTTTTGTTGGCGAAGATTTTTTAATACTTCAAGCACTTTTTGCAACACAAAATGGAAATTTAAAAGAAGCAGCGGGCTTTTATGAAGAGCTATTTGACAAATCAAAAAGAGCAAACTACATAAAAAATGCCATTAGACTATCTTTTCAAAGCGAAGACTCAAACCTTACAAACAAACTCTTAGATAAAGCGCTTCTAGCTTTCCCAGAAGATCACGAAATATCAAGACTTAAGGTAGGGCAACTTTTAAAAGAAAATAAAGTCGAGGAAGCAAAAATCATTGTTGCAAATTTACTAGAGAGTGAAAAAACAGAGCAAAATTATAAAATCTTAGGTGCTATATATCTTCATGAACAAAAGTTTGATTTAGCTCTTAGCAATTTTGAAAGCGCTTACGCATTATCACAAAATGAACAATTATTGCTCCAAATTTCGGATTTATATCTAAGATTAAACAGAGTTGATGATGCTATATCAAATCTTGAAACTTATGTAAGGATAAATGGTTGCACACCAAATACATGTTCAAAACTTTTAAATATTTACGGACAAAAGCAAGATATTGACGGTATTTTAAGCACTTATGAAAAATCATATAAGGCTTTTAAGGATGATGATTCTGCGCAGAAGATTTTTGACATTTACATGTATAAAAATCAGCCAAAAGCTGCTATAAAATTCTTAGAAGAGAGTGATTTTAACCCTGAACTTTTAGCAGATATGTACGCTTACGATAAACAATATGATAAAGCTAAGAGTTTTGCAGATAAAAAGTATGAAGAGACAAAAGATATAAACTTTTTAGCGAAATCGGCTATGTTTGAGTATGAAGGTGCAAAGGATAAGAAAAAGATTTTAAAATCCGTATCCCAAAAGTTTGAAATAGTTTTAAAAAATTCAACAGATGCTTCATATCAAAACTTTTATGGTTATCTTTTGATTGATCACGATATAGATATACAAAGAGGTATAAATTTAGTAAGATTAGCTCTAGAGCAAGATAGAAAATCGCCATATTATATAGATTCACTTGCTTGGGGATTATATAAACAAAATGACTGCAAAAGGGCATATGAGTTTATAAAAGAAGCTTATGAGTTACTAAAAGAGCCAGAAGTAGTAGAACATTACAATATCATAAAACAGTGTGTTGAGGATAAAAAATAGATGATACTTGATAAAATAATCAAAAAAACAAAAGAGGATTTAGAGAAGCGAAAAAGAGATTTACCAATGGATCTTCTTGGTCGTGCGATGTCAAAAAACAGTTATTCTCCTCGTGATGTAAAGCCGTATCTTAAAAGTACAAAAGAAAATCCTTATAGAATCATAGCAGAAGTTAAAAAAGCAAGCCCAAGTAAAGGCGTTATAAGAGAAGATTTTGACCCTATTTTTATTGCACAAGCTTATGAAAAAGGTGGCGCTGACGTACTTTCAGTATTAACTGAGCCTCACTTTTTTCAAGGAAATCTTGACTATCTAACTGGGATTAGAAGATATGTGCAAACTCCACTTTTAAGAAAAGATTTTATCATCGATGAGTACCAAGTGCTTGAAGCTGTACTTTATGGTGCTGATATGATATTGCTTATCGCAAAAGCGCTAGATAAAAACGAACTCTCATCTTTACTTGATTTTACGAGAAGATTAGGACTTGAAGCTTTAGTTGAGATACACGATAAAGAAGATTTGACAAAAGCGATTTTTGCAGGAGCTGACATCATCGGTGTGAATCATAGAAATTTAGAAACATTTGAGATGGATATGGATCTTACAAGAAAGCTGATGCCTCTTATCCCACAAAATAAGATAATTGTAGCCGAGAGTGGATTAAACGATAAAGAGACTATAGTTGAACTTTCAAAGGTTGGTGTTGATGCCTTTTTGATTGGTGAACATTTTATGAGACAAGATGATATAACAAGTGAGCTTTTAAAGTTAAAAGAGGTATAAATGAGACATCTATATTCTCCTTGGAGAGATAAATACTTCACACAAAAAGTTGATGGTTGCGTCTTTTGCAATATATACAATGATAAAAAAAGCGATAGGGAAAACTTTATACTTTTTCGCGATACTCTTTGCTTTGGAATCATGAATCTTTATCCGTATAATCCGG
>JBKECC010000127.1:0-10567 GCA_047974135.1 Campylobacteraceae bacterium
TTAAATCAAATCAAACATGATGGCACTTATGATAGATTGTTTGATAAATGGATAAAAGATGACAAGTGGCTTCCACAGGTATTGTAATTGATGAAGAAAAAAAGTACCCCTTTATTAGAAAACGTTATTTTTGGTAGAATTTTAGCCATATTTATCCTTGTAGCCTTAGGCTTTGGGCTATATATGGCTACTAAAAAAATAGATTATATTTGGCAATGGAATAGCGTTCCAAAGTATTTTGCATTTCAACAAGAGATAAAAGAAGTAGCAACTTTTGGTGGTTATGCAACCATTAAAGACAATACTCTAACTCTAAAATCAGACACTAGCGATGAGAGCAAATCTCTCTCACTCAAAGAGTTTACTACAAACATTAAAGATGGTGAGTATATATACGAGGGTGAAACCTTAGCAGACAAAAAAGAGTGGAGAAAAGGACCTATACTAAATGGCCTTATTGTCACACTTAAAATCTCTGCTCTTAGTATAGTGATAGCTTTTACTATCGGTTTTATCATGGCTTTGATGAAGATTTCAAGTTATTACTTTTTAAGAGATGTGGCAACCGTGTATATCACTATCATCAGAGGAACTCCACTACTTGTTCAAATATTTTTGTTTTATTTTATCATTGCAAATATCTTTAACATCAGCAGTTTTTACGCTGGAGCTCTGAGTTTGGGAATATTTTTTGGAGCGTATATAGCAGAAGTATTGCGTGGTGCTATCCAATCAATAGACCCAGGTCAATATGAAGCAGCAAAATCTCTTGGTATGAACAAATTTGATACTATGGTCACAATCATAATGCCTCAAGCATTAAAACGTGCACTTCCAACACTTATAAATGAAGTGATATCTTTAGTTAAAGACTCTTCGCTCGTTTCAGTTATATCTATCACAGACTTAACAAAGGTTGGACGTGAAATCGTTGCAAATACTTTTGCTTCATTTGAAACATGGATAACCATTGCTGGAGTTTACCTAATCATAACACTAACGCTTTCTGTTATCGGAAATCAGATAGAAGATAGAATGAAAAAACAAGGCGGTATGTAACTTTTACATGTAAAGCTTTAGAGTGTTTACTTTGAAGCTTTTACCCCTTTACATGTAAATACTTTTACATGCAAGAACTCTCTATCATCTTCAAAATTTAATATCAACTTAAAGAAAAATAAATATAACAAAGGCTATAATCACGACTTTTAAGGTATTTTGGTCGCGTAGCTCAGTTGGTAGAGCACTACCTTGACATGGTAGTGGTCGAAGGTTCAAGTCCTTTCGTGGCCACCATAAAATATTTCGTTCTCCCGTTTGTTTGGGAGTTCAACAAGTAAAAGGAAAATTAAAAAATGAGTGAGATTATAGCGTTCAAAGTTGATGGAAATATCGTTGATACACAAACTGCAAAACAAAAACCCGCAAACTCCACAGATGTACTTTTTGATAACACAGATGAAGCTCTTGAAGTTATCCGCCACTCCTGTGCTCACATGATGGCACAAGCTATCAAAAGGTTATATCCTGAAGCGAAATTTTTCGTGGGACCCGTTATAGAAGATGGTTTTTACTATGACTTTAGGGTTGATGCAAAGATAAGCGATGAAGATTTAAAGACAATCGAAAAAGAGATGCAGAAAATCGCAAATGAAAAACTTCCAATCGAAAAACACTACTATACAAAACAAGAGATAGTTAAAAAGTTTGCAAATGACGACTTAAAACAAGAAGTGCTTCTTAGAATTCCAGAAGGTGAAGTAACAACGTACACTCAAGGTGATTTTGAAGATTTATGTCGTGGACCTCACGCTCCAAATACAAACTTTTTGAGAAATTTCAAACTTACCCGTGTTTCAGGTGCTTATCTTGGTGGCGATGAAAAAAGAGAGATGCTAACAAGGATTTATGGAACTGCTTTTGCTGATAAAGAGACTCTAAAAGAGTATATCACAATGATAGAAGAGGCAAAAAAGAGAGATCATAGAAAACTTGGAACCGAACTTAAACTATTTACATTTGATGAGCAAGTAGGAGCAGGACTTCCCATATGGCTACCAAATGGTGCTAGAATGAGAAGCAAACTTGAAGCACTTTTATTTAAAGCGCACAGAGAACGTGGTTATCAACCAGTTCGTGGACCAGAACTTTTAAAATCTGATGTCTGGAAGATAAGCGGACATTATCAAAACTACAAAGAAAATATGTACTTTACAACTATCGACGAGCAAGAGTATGGCATTAAACCCATGAATTGCTTGGGGCACATAAAAGTATATCAAAGCGATGTAAGAAGTTATCGTGACTTACCACTCAAATTTTTTGAATATGGTGTTGTTCATCGTCACGAAAAAAGTGGAGTTATGCATGGACTTTTCAGAGTTCGAGAATTTGCACAAGATGACTCACACATATTTTGTACACCAGAACAAATCAAAGAAGTTATCATCGACGTATTAAGCTTTGTTGATAAAATCATGAAAAGTTTTGGCTTCCCTTATGAGATGGAAATTTCAACAAAACCAGCAAAAGCCATAGGAAGTGATGAGGTTTGGGAAAAAGCTACAAAAGGCTTAAAAGAAGCTCTTGATGAAAATGGCATAGCTTATGGTATTGATGAAGGTGGCGGAGCATTTTACGGTCCAAAAATCGATATAAAAATCACAGATGCCTTAAAGAGAAAATGGCAATGTGGAACTATACAAGTTGACTTTAACTTGCCTGAGAGGTTTGAGCTTACATACACAGATGAAAACAATGAAAAACTTCAACCAGTTATGATTCACCGTGCAATTCTTGGCTCTTTTGAGAGATTTTCAGGTATTTTGATAGAACACACAGCTGGAGAGTTTCCATTTTTTATAGCTCCAACACAGGTGATAATAGTTCCTATAAGCGAACCTCATGTTGATTACGCAAAAGAGTTGGCAAGTGAGCTAATGGGCATGAGTATAGACGTTGAAGTATATGCTAAAAATGAGAGTTTAAATAAACGCATAAGAACAGCAGAAAAACAAAGAGTTCCTATGATTTTAGTAGTTGGAGATGAAGAAGTTGCGCAAAAAAGTGTAGCTTTAAGAGACAGACGAGAAAGAAAACAGTATAATTTAAAAAAAGATGAATTATTTCAATTAATAAAGGAGAAAATGAATGAGGTACACTTTTGAATAGAGAAAAAGACGAAACATTGCTCAATGAGCAAATAAGAGTAAGTGAAGTTCGTTGTGTTGGTGATGATGGCACACAATACGGCATCATCAGCAAAAATGAAGCACAAAAGATAGCTGATGATTTAGGTCTTGATTTAGTTCTTATTGCTATTAGTGCAAAGCCTCCTGTTTGTAAAATCATGGATTATGGTAAATTTAAATACCAACAAGAGAAAAAACAAAAAGAGGCAAAGAAAAAACAGAAAGTTATCGAAGTAAAAGAGATAAAACTTTCAGTCAAAATCGCACAAAATGATGTAAACTTTAAAATCAAACAAGCAAGAGAATTCATAACTTCAGGAAAACATGTAAAATTTCGCGTATTTCTAAAAGGACGAGAGATGTCAAACCCAGAAGCGGGTGCAGAAGTGTTAGAAAATGCTTGGAAAATGATGGAAGATATAGCTGATCGTGACAAAGAGCCTTACTTTGAAGGTCGTTACGTAAATATGCTAACTTTCCCTAAAAAATCTTCATAATTTAACAACCCTCTAAGAATTTATCAGCTAAAATCATTAGCTTTAAAAAATACTAAGAGGGTTTCTTCTTAATTTTTTAATCAAATTTGCGTAAGGAGCATGCATGCCGAAAATGAAAACGGTACGCGGGGCGGCAAAACGCTTTGAATCTGCTAAAAACAAAATCAAACGTGGAGCAGCATTTAGAAGCCATATTTTGACCAAAAAGCCTACAAAAAGAATGCGTGGATTAAAAGAAGCGAAGTACGTTGACAGCACAAACGAAAAGTCTGTTAAACTGATGCTTTGCAAAGCGTAATTCTGTACATAATTTGAGTTTTTGATACAAAAGTATCATTTAGTTTTTGCGTCCCCCTAAAAGTTTAGGGAAAGTCCCAAAAGGGCACCAAAAGGTTAAGGAGTAACAAAATGGCAAGAGTAAAGACAGGTATAGTAAGACGCCGTCGCCACAAAAAAGTTTTAAAACTTGCTCGTGGTTTTTTCAGCGGTAGAAGAAAACATTTTAGAAAAGCTAAAGAACAATTAGAGAGAAGTTTAGTTTATGCTTACCGCGATAGACGTGCGAAGAAAAGAGACTTTAGAAGACTTTGGATCACAAGAATCAATGCAGCTTGCAGATTGAATGATATAAGCTATTCAAGATTTATGAATGGTATGAAAAAAGCTGGCATCGAACTTGATAGAAAAATTTTAGCTGATATGGCTATGAATGATGCAAACTCTTTTAGCTCAGTAGTTGCCAAAGCAAAAGCTGCTTTATAATTTTAAACAACTTAAGAGTTTTATAGGGGTTGGAGGGTTTACCTTCAACCCTTTTTTTATTTCTGCTTTTACATGTAAAGATTCTCTCAGTAAACAAAAATCCACACAAATAACTTAAAATACAATTTGCTATACTTTTACTTTATGTTTATCTTATAAATAAACTTACATGTAAAAAGGATGAAAATTGAAAAAAAGACTAATTCCTGCCGCTATACTCACAATCATTTTACTTATAATCTCATACATACTTTACTCAAAGTTTTACAAAGAAGAGTTTGATTTTGGTAAAAAAGGAAACACTTACGAGTTTACAGTTACTCTATTAAATAAAAACAAAGAGTTTGGAACACTATATAAATTCAATAAAGGTGAATCAATAGAAAAATATAGTGGTTGTCTTACAAATCATCTATATAAAATTGAATACTTCGATAAAAATGGTGTATTTTACACACAAATGGTTGATGCATTTATACCAACTGAAAGATTGATGGCTTGGTGCGGTGGAAGAGAGTGCTATAACCCTATATCAACTATAAAAGATTTTCCCGACAAAGGCTTCTCTTACAAAGTAAGACTTACTGTTATTAAACCTGCTAGTTTATTTGAAGTTATCTCAAAAGATACAAAGACATATTTTAAGTTCCAAAGTGCACCACCATTTTCAACATCAAAGATAAATGATTTACTAAACTTCACTCCTCCAACAGATGAAGAGATAAAAAAAGAAAGAGAAAAATGCTTTAGAGTAGATGTAGTTTTAGGTGAAGAAGAAAATGAAACACTATCTTCATTAAGAGAATACATAAAACAAGATAATGTTAAAAAAGTACAAGAGATGATTGAGAGTGGAGTATCCATAAACACAAAGATGAATCACAATAACACTCCACTGATGCTTGCCTCTTTTTATAACTCACTAAATACTATGAAATACCTCTTAGATAACAAAGCAGATACTGAAGCTAAAAACGTACTTGACAATAGAGCCATACTATATGCTTTTGGCAAGAAAAACACTGAAGCTATAAAATTACTCTTACAATACAATGCAACATTAAAAGAGAGTGATAATGTGTATCCGTTTGTTGAGGGCTATGCTGGTGTTCGTATGTTTGGAGAGGCTTTGCCTTTGGCTTACTATATGATTAAGCCGGCATATGCAGACGGTATAGAGATATATTTAAAACATGGGCTTGATGTAAATTACATTCGTTGTCGCATCTTGTATGATTCTACACAAAGTTGCTATGTGTTAGGAGATATTGTTGATTATCCAAAAAATCATTTCAGTTCAAAAGAAAAGCAAGAAGAAATCATTAAATTAATAGAAACCTATGGTGGTAAAACTTACCAGGAATTAACCAACAATACTACAAAACAAGGAGAGTAAAAATGGGTAAGAATAAAATAATTTCTTATATAAGGACAACAAGTGTCAAATGACTCAAAAAAGTTCAAAAACCGTAATGTTATTGCTATAATAATTTTCATAAGTATCTTTCTTGCCCTATTCTATTATTTTTTATTTGACCCAATACCATTTATAGTAAAAGAGAAGTTTGACCACAAAAATTCAAATATCACTCAATCGTTTAAAATCAATTTGCAAGGCAAGGGCGATTATTTGGTAGGACTTTATACAGCAAAGAATTATGAGCTACTTCATGAATTAAAAGATGGAAACTATACTATAGAGTATTTTTATAAGGACCAGCTTATCAAAGCAACTAAATATGAACAAAACCTATCAGACGAAAAAGATAAAAAAGTGAGTTTTGAAAATTATAGTGGTAACTATATATTAAGACTGGAGCAATTTGGGGTTCCAAATGATATTAATTACAATGATATTACCATCAAGATAACAACCAACAAGCAATTTTCTATGTTTATGACAGATGCAAACAACAAACACAAGAATTATTTTGTTATCCTAAAAAGAGGCAAAGAGTACTATCAAGTACAAAATATGTTTGATGACTGGATGAAGGAAGATGCGGCAAAGCCTGACTTTAAAGATACATGGGATATAAAGGATATCATAGAACCAAATGCAACAAAATTACTGTTTGTTAATGCATTAATGAACAAAGATTTTGAAACAGTAAAAAGTATGATGGAAAATGGAAGCGGGATTGATGTTAATACAACTTTTGGCTTAAAAGGTAAATTTAGCATAGTTTTCAGAAAAACAAATGTACCCACAAATAGAACAGCAATCTTTTATTCTGCTTTTGTAGATGATACAAAAACGCTTCAATATTTAATAGATAAAGGTTCAGATTTATATCATCTTGATATTGCAAAAAATTATGCATTAAACTATGCCATAGAAAACTCATCAACTGATGCAATAAAGCTATTTGTTAAAGCTGGTATGGATATAGATAAAAATGTAGATTTTGTTTTCGCATATAAAAATCCATACAATAGAAAAATGAGCTCAAGTGCCCCTTTAGCACCACTTACTTATGCTGTATCTATAGGCGATTATAACTTAACCAAAACATTATTGGAATTGAATGTTACAAGAATGGTGCCATTAACTTTTAAGCCGGTAGGTATACGTGGTGCTCCATCTGGAAGACATCGTGATGCCTATTATTTTATACAAGACATATCAAATTACAAAGAGATGTTATCTTTGTTATTGCAATACAGTGTAACTCCAATCAAAGGCGGTTTTGGACCACAAGAAGAAAACTTTAGAACAATATATGATAATTGTATAAAATACAAAGGTGAATGGTGTGGAGAAATTACAGAAAAGTTAGCATATGAAGACATAGATATAATTAAATACTATGATATAACTATAGCAATAGATAAAATTAGAGAAAAAAGACAAACTGAAAAACAAAAAAACAATTCTCAAAAAGGAGAGAGTAATGTCAAATAAAAAGATATGTTATAAAAATAAATATTTTACAAACCAGAGTATAAAATATTTTTTTACATGTAAAGAGAAAACTCTTTACATGTAAACATTATTGTGCAGGAATTTCGCTAGTTTTTGGATAGAAAAATACGGTTTCTCGTAAAACAAAAATCTTATCTTTATCGTCAACCGCAAAAGCTTTGATAGTTACATGTATTGGCGTTGGTTCTCTATCGTTATTTGCCAAGATTTTATCTGTTTGCAATATAACTATTTTCTTTGCTTTTTGCCCAGCTTTTAGCAAAAACTCTTCGTTTGGTCTTTTTATAGTTATATCTGGATTTGAGACTTCAAAATAGTATGTGTGGTCTTTTGAATCGGTATTTTGAAACAAAAATACATAAGCATTTTCAACACTCTTTTTATCATTTGAGATTTCAAAAAGCTGTGTTGTTCTGTTTATATTTAAGAGCATATACTCTTTTGTTGTACCCATGATGAGAAGTGCCACAAAAGCAGCACAAAGCGCTATAGAATAGCCTATCGTTCTTGCTCGCACCAGTTTTACCTTTTGTCTTTTAAGCACAGAATTTGGGCTAGCCCAAGAGACAAGCGATGGTTTATTTAATTTGTCCATTACTTCACTACAGGCATCCGCACATTCTAGACAGTTGATACACTCAAGTTGCATGCCTTTTCTTATATCTATATGCGTTGGACAAACCTTCACACAGGCTTCACAGCCGATACACTCTGCATTTTCTTCTTTTGGTTTTTTGCCTATTTTGCTACCATCTCTGTTAAAAATCAAACCACCTCTGTTTTCATCATAGATAGTTTGAAGAGTGTCTTCATCATACATAACAGATTGGATTCTAGCATAAGGACAGACGTAGATACAGAAGTTTTCTTTTAAAAATACAACATCAAAAACCAAAAAAGCCGTAGCAAAAGTTAAAATACCCATAACAATTTTATGATTTGCAGGATCTTTTATATATACAAAAAAATCTTCAGGTGGTATGAAATACCAAAGAAAGTTTGACACAGCCATGAGCGCTATACTCGTAAACAAAACTACAGCTAAAATCTTTTTGAAGTAATGTCCTTCTTCTATTTTTCTTTGTTTGTTGTCGATACTTTTTCTCAAACCTAAAAGTTTTGTTTGTATAAAATCTCTAAATATAACTCTAAATATCGTCTGTGGACAGCTCCAACCACACCAAATCCTACCACCAAGCGTAGTTAGGAAAAATACTCCGATAAAGAGCAAAATCAACAAAAATGGTATCAAATACAACTCTTGCATATCAAAAACTGTAAACATTAACTGAAACTGCTTCTTATCAAAACTAAGTAAAAACAGATGGTTTCCACCTACTCTTATAAATGGTAAAATGAAAATAATCAAAGAAATTACAGCAAAAACAATATATCTTTTTTTGCGATAATGAGTCTCGTAAGACATTAGAAATCCTTTTACATGTAAGTATTTTTAACAATATCACGTATTTGTCACTTAATGTTTGAAGTATATAACCTTTAAGGTAAATTTTAAATAAAAACCTAGAAAATTACCCAGGATTATTTTATATTTTTTCTGATTGATTTTTTTGTTATTTTCAGATACAATCACAACTCAAATTTTTAAGAAAGGTGGTGATGAGGATGCCTGGTATTAAGGTTCATCCAAATGAGTCTTTCGAAGAAGCATACAGAAAGTTTAAAAAACAAGTTGACAGAAACCTAGTTGTTACTGAAGCAAGAGCAAGAAAAAACTTTGAAACGAAAACTGAAAAACGCAAAAAGCAAAAAATCAGCGCTCGCAAAAAGATGCTCAAAAAACTTTATATGTTACGCAGATACGAATCAAGACTCTAATTCACAACTACAAGCCAAAGAGCAATCTTTGGCTTTTTTTATTTACATGTAAACGTGCCTTAACCCTCTTCTCTGAACTTTTGTATTCTTTTATCCATCGCTGGATGCGTACTTAAAAAATCACCTTCACTAGTTATATTTCCCGCCTTTTTAGTTAATTCTTCAAAGATATCAGCTATATATTTTGTAGAAATACCCTGCTCTCTCATGAGTTTTATGGCAAAATTATCAGCCTCTTCTTCAAACTCTCTTGAATAATTTGCATTTATACTAAATGTTGCCAAAGAAGTTGCAACACCAGAAAAATCACCTATAAAATATCCTATGACAGCAGATGTTATGGAAGCTTTTACAACACTTTTTAGACCATGTTTGTACTCCACATGTCCAGCTTCATGAGCTAAAACAGCCAAAATTCCACGAAGTTTTTCATCTTTATCTAAATCTATCAAATCATCGAGCAACACAATCTCGCCAGAAGGCAGTGCGAATGCGTTAGCTCCCAAAAGAGTGGATGAGCGAAAGTGAAGTGTGTAAGTGTTGTTGCTATCTTTTGTTATTTTTTCAAACTCATGCTTTAGGTAGTTTTGGGTTTTTTCACTAACGTTTGATTGGCTTAGGTAAACCTTGTCTAACAGTTCAAGAGTTTTAGTGCTAAGCAAATTTACTGCACTTTTTGGTAAATTTTGAGATATAACATTTGCGGCAAAAGTGCTTCCAAATGTTAAAAGAAATGCCCCAAATGCTATGATTAAAATAAAAGAGATAAGTGCATATTTTAACTTTGATTCTAAAAACAGAACAAATTTTCCACCTTTTTTGTTTGGTAGATGAAAGTATTTGTCATCTTTTATCTCTAAATGTGAACCATCATTAAAAGAGATTTTTTGAGCCGTATTTTTTAACTTTGGACCAACACTAATCTCTGTAAAAAAATATGTTTTATTTAACTCTTTCAAATACAAGCAATTATCAAACTCTTCTGCTGTGATGTCAAAAGCTTTAGAGTTTTCTCCGTCAAAGTAGTAAGCGCTAAATAAATCAAATGTCATCAAAAACCTATATCTATATCAAAAAAGTCAGCGCTCTCTTCACCAAAAGCTTGCTCATCTCTTTTTTTGTTACTTATAAAGTTTTCAAAGTCAAAACTAACAAAACCAGTGTTTGCTAACTTATATCTTAAAATCCTCACTTTTGCCCACGGATACATAAGTCCCAATGTAAACATAGTAACAAAAAAGTTGCTAACATATATCCAAGCAAGTCTAAAAGCACCCCATTTGTTTTTCATCTTAAACTCATCAAGCGATGTTCTGTTGTAGACTATATTTCCAATCCAACCATCAAGCAAC
>JBKECC010000118.1:0-11887 GCA_047974135.1 Campylobacteraceae bacterium
TTTTAAAAAAAAGACAATTTTTAAAGAAAAGAGTCGTGAAAAACCACTCAAAACTCATCCAAAACAGAAATTAAAAAAAGCATATAGAAGTTATAACATTGAAGATAAAATCCGTTTCTCAAAGGGTTTTGATAGGTTTTGGTTTACTTTTGTTGAACCAAATATAAAGCTTTTAGAAATGGGAGAGTTTGACAAAGTCTTAAGTTTCGTCGAAGCAGGATTTGAAAAATTTGTAAGTTTAGAGTTTGAATATCTAAGCGAAGAACTTATCTTCAATATATATGGAGATGGTGAAAAATTTGGCGGATTTTGGACAAAAAGTATTGAAATCGATCTTCTTTTTCAATCAAAAAATGGGTTAAAGATAGCTGGCGAAGCAAAATGGAAAAACCACAAAGTTTGTAAAAATATTTTGACACATCTTAAAAAAAAGTGCGAAAAAGAGAAACTTGATGTTGATATGTTTGCACTTTTTTCAAAGAGTGGATTTAGTAAAGAGCTTTTAGGTTTGCGCGATAAAAACTTGCAACTTTTTGAACTTGAAGACTTTAAAACTCTTTACATGTAAAAGGTTTAGGAAAAGACAAAAGTTTATCTTTTTTAGGTTCAAAACCAAGTGTGATGATGTTCTACTTGCACCTCACATGAATAAAATTTATTTAAACACTAACCCCATTTAAGCCCAAAACTTCTTTTTTAAATTGTTCATTTACTTGGTACTTTAGACTTATCCTAATGCCTTGATTTGTTTTTGGATTTACTATCGTCATTTTAGATTTTATATCGCCTTGGTTTTCTTGTGCAAGCCTAGTAATAACATTTAAAATTTCCATATCTTCAGATATAACAACTTGAAACTCAAACTCTGTGTTTATCGCCTCATGAGGTTTTGTTTCAACCTCTTTTTTGATATCACTTTTTTGTTTTTTGGCATCTTTTAGATCCATAAACTTTATAGTTCTTATCTGTGTTCTTTGGTCATCTTTTTGTACTTCAGCGTAGAGTGCTATAGGTTTTTCTATATTTAGCTCTTCAAAAGCTGGGATATTTTTCTCAAAAACTGTAAATTCTATATTTCCCTTGAAATCAAGCAGGGTTACTATGAGAAATTTGTTATTGTTTTTGCTTATTTTCGTTTTTATCTCTTCGACTTTTCCAACAAATAGAACCTTTGAGCCACTTGCGATTTCAGGTATATCTGAAGAGAGAGTATAGTTTATGTCTTTTAGTTCATCTTTGAAATCATCAAGAGGATGTCCAGAGATATAAAAACCAATCGTCTCTTTTTCAAATTCTAATATGGTTTTTAACTCATATTCATCACTGTTTCTTATATCAACTCTAACACCAATCATTTCAGCACTATCGCCAAATAGAGAATTTTCTGCCTGTTTTTTTTGTCTTGAGCACTCTTGTCCTGCTTGGACTATAATTTCTATATGTTCAAGTAGGGATTTTCTAGAAAATCCAAAATTATCAAAAGAGCCAGATTTTATAAGCCCTTCAAGTACTTTTTTATTTACTTTTCCAGTATCAACACGAGATATAAAATCATCAAAATCAGTAAATTGCTTCTCGTTTCTAGCTTCAAGTATAGAAGCGATAGCGGTATGTCCAACTCCTTTTATAGCTCCTAGCCCAAAAAGTATAGAGTCTGCACCATTTTCATCTTTTATAGCTGTAAATTCGACAGAACTTTTTGCAACATCAGGAGGAGAGAGTTTTATGTTTAATCTCTCTGTTTCATCTATATATTTTACTACTTTATCCGTGTTGTCTTGCTCGCTTGTAAGTAGTGCTGCCATAAACTCTTGTGGATAGTAGCATTTTAGATATGCAGTTTGAAAAGTGATCATAGCATAAGCTGCCGAGTGAGATTTGTTAAAACCATACCCTGCAAACTTGACAATCAAGTCAAACAATTCAGCTGCTTTTTGCTCATCAAATCCATTTTCTTTTGAGCGGGTTGCAAAGTTTGCTTTTGTTTGATTCATAAGTTCAACATCTTTTTTACCCATAGCACGACGCACCATGTCAGATTCACCAAGGGAAAAACCGCCAATTGCTTGAACTATCTGCATAACTTGCTCTTGATATACTATAACCCCATAAGTTGGCTTTAGTATTGGCTCTAACTCTTTAAACATATAAGTGATTTCTGCGCGACCGTGCTTTCTCTCTATAAAGTCATCAAGCATTCCAGACTCCATAGGGCCTGGGCGATAAAGTGCTAAAACCGCGATAATATCTTCAAAACCAGTTGGTTTAAGTCTTGCATTTAAGTCTTGCATACCGCTTGACTCTATCTGGAATAGTCCAGTTGTATGTCCACTTTGTATTAGTTTGTAGACATTTTCATCTTCAAAATCTATATCTTCCCAGATGATATCTTTGTCATATCTTTTTTTGATGAGTTTTATAGCTCCATCTATAACAGTTAAAGTTTTAAGCCCCAAGAAGTCGAACTTTATCAAGTCAACATCTTCTAAATATTTTAAAGAGTACTGTGTAACTATTTGATTGTCAACGCCCGAAGGTTTATAAAGTGGAGTTTTTTTCCATAACTCTTCGTTGCTTATAACAACCCCTGCTGCGTGCATACCAGCATTTCTATTTAATCCTTCAAGTGCTAAAGCAAACTTCCAAACTCTAGCAGCCCAACCATTTTTTTCTATCAATTCTCTAAGTTTTGGCTCTTTTTGGTAAGCTCCTGCTTTATAATCATCATCGCCTTCTTTACCTCTGCCATTTAATGTGATTCCAAGTTCATCGGGGATGAGTTTTGCCATTTCATCGGCATCTTTATATGGAACTCCAAGAACTCTTGCAACATCTCTTATAACACCTTTTGCCAAAAGTTTACCGAATGTTATAACTTGAGCAACGTTATATCTGCCATATTTTTCTATAACATAGTTTATGATATCTCCACGTCTGCTTTGGCAAAAGTCAACGTCGATATCTGGCATGCTTATACGCTCAGGATTTAAAAATCTCTCAAAAAGCAGGTTATAAGGCATTGGATCTATGTCGGTTATCTTTAAAGAATACGCAACCAAGCTTCCAGCAGCAGAACCACGTCCTGGTCCTACTGGTATATGCTCATCTTTTGCTTCACGTATAAAATCCCAAACTATAAGCATATAACCAGGGAATTTCATCTTATTTATAATGTCTATCTCGCGCTCTAACCTTGTTTTATACTCTTCATGCTTTTCTTGTGGTATATGTTTTAGTCTCTCTTCTAAGCCAACCCTGCAATGATAAGCAAATAAAACTTTATCGTTTTCAAGAGAGATTTTATTTGTTGGTTCTGGAAGTTCTAAATTTACCTTTTTTGCATAGTCTATAGTAAAGAGAAAGTTTGGAGGAGTTGGGTTTCCAAGTTTTATCTCTAAGTTGCATTTATCTACAATTTCCTGTGTGTTTAAAAGAGCTTCAGGTATATCTGCAAAAAGCATACTCATCTCAAGTGGTGATTTTATATAAAACTCATGAACCGAGTGGCGAAGTCTTTTTGGGTCATCAAACTCTTTGTTCATTGCGATACACATGAAAGCTTCATGTGCTTCTGCATAGTCTTTAAATGGGTCGTGAGTGTCATTTGTAGCTATAAACTTTATGCCAGTTTCTTGTGAGATTTTAAGAACTTGCTCATCTATGTAATGCTGATCACCAATGCCATGACGCATGATTTCAAGATAGAAATCATCACCAAATATATCTTTATATTCTAGCGCAACCTCTTTGGCTCTCTCATATCCCTTTGCTCCAAATTGGACATTTCTTGCACTTTGTGTGTTTAAATGCCAGTTTACCTCGCCTTGCAAGCAAGCAGAAGAGCAGATAAGTCCTTCGCTGTGTTCACGTAAAAGCCTTTTGTTTATACGTGGATAATAGTAAAAACCATCTATATAACTCATGGAGCTTAAATACATTAAGTTTTTGTAGCCAATATCATTTTTTGCATATAAACAAAGGTGAAATCTCTGCTTTGTACTTTTGTCGTTTAAATCATCACTATTGTGTATGTAAGCTTCCATACCAATGATTGGTTTTATGCCAGCTTTTTTCATGGTCATGTAAAAGTCTATCGCTCCAAACATGTTGCCATGGTCTGTTATAGCAGCTGCTTTTACACCTTGACTTTTTAGTATTTTGGCTAAATCTTTTATCTTGTTTGCGCCATCGAGAAGTGAATATTCTGTATGTAAATGTAAGTGCGTAAAATTTAAACTCATATATCTTCTTTTATGTTTTTTAAGTTTTTGATTTTATCTTTTTTGCACTAAGAAGATGTTTACATGTAAAAAGTAAGGAGTATATGCGTTATATTGTTTTACAAATAATAAAATAGAGTTATTTTAATAAATATTAAAAGATTAAATTCACAAAAAATCTAAATTAAATTATAAAAAACGATTTGCGCAAATTTTGAACATTAATTTAACATTTCTTTTGATACAATCGACGTTATACAATTTTTTAAATAACAAGGAGACTAAATGAAGTTAAACACTACAAAACTTAGTGTTTCTTTAGCGTTGGCGCTAACAAGCTCTGTTTTGTTAGCTCAAACAAACGAGACAACAAAGCTCGATGAGATTTCGGTTACCACAAAAGCTTTTAGTGAAAGCGAAGGCGGTATAGCAACAGGATTTTTAGCAAAAGATGTAAATCTAGGACCTTTAGGGGATAAAAAGGCTATAGATGTACCGTATCAAATAAACACAATTCCAAAAGAGATTATTAAAAATCAACGCTCTCGTGGACTTGAAGATGTTGTAAAATATGTACCTTCAGCTCAGATAGAGCAACGCGGTGGTGCAGAAGTTGGTCGTCCTCAAACTAGAGGTATGAGAGGAGATGTTGTTGCAAATAGTTTTTGGGATGGATTTCACGTAGTTTCAACTACCGCTACTCCAATGGCACAATTTGATAGTTTGCAAATCCAAAATGGTCTTGCAGGCTCACTTTACGGTGCTCAAAATCCTTCTGGTATTTATAACTTTACACTCAAACGCCCAACAGATACTTTTGAAAATTCTCTACTTTTTACATATACTCAAAAAGCAAACTTTGGAGTTGACGTTGATCTTGGTGGAAAAACCCAGTATGTTGGCTACCGTGCAAACTTACTTTATAATGATGGAGAGTTTATAGCTAAAGATAGTACTTTACGAAGAAAACTTGCGTCTTTAGGACTTGATTTTTATTTAACTGATTATCTAACTCTGGAAACAAATTTTATCTATTATAACTATATAAAAGAGGGGCATGCAGGACAATTTAATATGCCAATTAACACTTTAGGGCAAGCAACTTATACCTTACCGAGTGCAGTTGACAGTTCTAAAAAAGGCTTAGGACAAGAGTATGCGGGTATGGATTTAACTACAAAAACTGCAAGTGGAAAATTAAAATATGAGATAGCAGACAATTGGTATGCTGAAGCTGGTTATTTAACTCAAAGAGCAGATCGTGGCATGTATGGCGTAACAAATACATTTACAAGCAATAATGGTGATTATAGAGCTGCACAAGGCTTAAATAAAGCAACAACAAATAGATTTGAGATTGATAGCTGGTTGGCAAGAGTAAATACAAAGCAAAACTTTTTTGAAATGGATCACGATATCTCACTTGGTGGAAGCGGTTATAATTGGCAAATTATAAGTAATACAGCATCATTACCTAATCCATCAGCAAGTAAAAATCTTGGCAATTCGAGCATAAATAACCCAACATCATTTCCAAATCCTGGTGGCTTTTCTACTGCTAAAAAATTTAAGAAAGCAAGTGAAACTATAGTAAACAGTATCACGCTTGCCGATTCAATTAAAATCAATGAAAATTGGGAAGCAATGTTTTCAATTAGTGAGAGTTGGATGAAAAGTAAATCTTTCAACACAACAACTGGAGCAAAAACGAGTTCTCGCTCTGATAGTGGAGAAAGTTATGCAGCAAGCATTATCTATAAACCACTTGATACATGGAGTATATATGTAACTTATGCAGATAGTTTGCAGGCTGGCGATACTGGTTCCCATGCGGATGGCACAGCTGTTGTTTTAAAGCCGTATAGAAGTAAGCAGTATGAGATTGGTACAAAAGTTATGTTAGATTATGTTGATCTTTCAGCTGCTGTTTTCCAAATTGAAAGACCAATTGCTTACTTGGGAAATGATGCACTTTTTAGAGAGCAGGGCGATCAAAAAAATATAGGTTTTGAATTTATGGCTGCTGGAAAATTAACGGATGATTTGAGTCTTTTTGGCGGATTTACTTATATAGACTCAGAGCTAAGTGGCACAAAGGTTGCTGGAACAAACAAAAAACAAGTTATTGGTATTCCAAAATGGCAAGCAAATATGCTTCTTGAGTATACAGTTCCAAGCTTTGAAGAGTTAGTTTTAAGCACAAACTTGCACTATACAGGCAAACGTGCAATTGATCAAGCAAATACGCAGTGGGCAGATGATTATTATACTGTTGATTTGGCTGCAAGATACGCTACAAAAGTTTATGGACAAAGAACCATTTTTAGACTATCAGTAAACAATGTTTTCAATGAAAAATATTGGGCAGGAGTATTTGCAAGTAATGGACTTGATGGAGAGGCTAGAGCCAATCAATCTCATAGTTTGTTCTTAGGTGAATCAAGAAGTATAACAGCTTCTGTTGAAGTAAGATTTTAGTTTTTAATATGCAAAATAGTAGTATTTCTTTATTACTATTTTGCACAAAGGTTATAGATGAATTCTCTACTAAATTATAAAGCAATCCATGACTTAATTTACAAAAACGTACAAAATGCCACAAATTTCAATTGGAATAACGTAGCAAAAATGTATGACGGTATGGCAAGATTAGAGCGTGAGTTTACAAAAAATCAGATAAACGCTATGCCAATCACAAAAGAAGATACAGTTGTGGATATAGGGTGTGGGCCAGGACGCCTTAGCGTGCCAATGGCTAAAAGGGCAAAAAGTGTTACATCGGTTGATGCATTTTCTGATATGCTTGATTTTTGCAGAAAAAATGCAAAAGAAGAGGGTGTGAGCAATATCAACTTTTTGCAAAAAGATTGGAAAGATGAAGATGCATTAAGTGTAGTTGGTATGCATGATATAGTTGTTGCATCTCGTTCAGTTGGGCTTTTTGACATTATAAAGTTAAACAAAATTGCAAGGAAGTATGTCGTTTTACTCTCCTTTGCAAATGCTCCAAGTTTGCGTGAGATTCAACTTGATTTTTTAAAAGATATAACAGAAATTCCACCATTTAAACAAGATGAAAATAGTAGGATGTTTAACTACAATCTAACTTTTAACATGGTCTATGACCTAGGTGCCAATCCAAGTGTAGTTGTGGTTGATGATGGTTTTGAGAAAACATATAAAACAAAAGAAGAGGCGTATGAGCATTTAAGATTTGTTGGAGATATACCAAAAGACAAAGAGGAAATCTACAGAAGAAATGTTGACAATTTTCTTACATGTAAAAGTGATGGAACTTTTGAGCTTTTAAGAAAAACAAAAACTTATGTTTTATGGTGGAAGAGTAAAGAGTTAAATGTATAAAAAATCTTACGCAGTTATCATTTTAGTAGCTTTACTTATCTTTTCGGCAATATTTTCTGTTGGAATTGGAAGAATATCTGTAAGCGTAGGAGATATTTTTGCTGTTTTGCTATCCCCATTTTTTGATACACAAATAGTAGGTGAAAACTCAGAAGTTGTTGTAAAAGTGATACGTGGTCCACGCATTTTGATAGCTATCTTGGTTAGCGCTGCTCTTGCAATTTCTGGAGCTGCTTATCAAGGGCTTTTCAAAAATCCTATAGTTTCTCCAGATATTTTAGGTGTTAGTGCTGGTGCTGGAGTTGGTGCTAGTATCGCTATCATTTATTCATTTGGTGCATTTATGACGCAAGTTATGGCATTTACTTTTGGAATTATGGCAGTTTTTTTAGTTATAGCTCTCTCAAGTATTGTCAGCCGTGGGAGAATTAACATACTTATGATGATACTTTCAGGTATCGTTATATCTTCACTATTTTCTGCTTGTACATCGCTTTTGAAGTATTTGGCTGATGCAGAAGAGAAACTTCCTGAAATTACTTTTTGGCTAATGGGCTCACTAGCTAAAAGTGGAGTTGAAGAAAATATCATCATCATGATTATCGTTATGTTACTTGGCTCAATCCCGCTTTTTTTACTTAGATGGAAGATAAATGTTCTCTCTTTTGGCGAAGAAGAGGCAAAGGCTATGGGTGTAAATACAAAACTTGTAAGCTTAATCATCATCTTCTCTTCAACACTTCTTACGGCTTCTTCGGTTGCAATTTGTGGAATTGTTGGATGGATAGGACTTGTTGTGCCTCACATAGCAAGGCTTTTGGTTGGACCAGATTTTAGGATTTTACTTCCAACTTCTATGCTCGTTGGTGCAACTTTTTTGATTTGGGTAGATAACTTAGCAAGAAGTTTAACTGCAAGTGAACTTCCTCTTGGTATTTTAACCTCTGTCATTGGAGCTCCAATTTTTATATTTTTACTTATTCGTGGTAAAAAAGGTTGGGTTTGATGATAGAGATAAAAGATTTGAGTTGTGGCTACAAGCACAAAACTATCATAAAAAACTTCTCCATTGAAGCAAGTAAAGGTGAGATTTTATGCCTTCTTGGACCAAATGGCATAGGAAAAACTACACTCTTTAAGACAATCATCGGTTTTTTAAAACCACTTAGTGGTGAGATATTTATAGATGGTAAAAATATAAATAATCTAAATGACAAACAAAGAGCAAGTATTATAGGTTACGTCCCTCAATCACATATTCCGCCATTTCCTTTTAGGGTGCTAGATGTTGTTTTGATGGGTAGAACTCCAAAACTCGATATGTTTGAAAGCCCAAGCAAAAAAGATGAAGAGATAAGCAAAGAGGCTCTAAATAAGCTAAAAATTTCACACTTAACGTACAGAATCTATACGGAGCTTAGTGGCGGAGAGAGGCAGATGGTCTTAATAGCAAGAGCGCTTGCTAGCCAAACAAGCATGTTGATTCTTGATGAGCCAACTTCAAACCTTGACTTTGGAAATCAAGTAAGAGTTTTGGAACATATAAACAAATTAGCAGACGAGGGCCTTTGCATCATCATGACTTCACACTATCCTGAACACGTTTTTCAAACAAACTGCAAAGTGGCTTTGATACAAAACAAAGACACAATCATCAAAGGAAGCGCAAAAGAAGTTATAACTGCGCAAAATTTGCATGATACTTACAATATCGATGTTGAAATAGCAGACATCGTCTTAAAAAACAAAAAGACGATATCTTCTTGTATTCCTATCATAAATTAAAGGATTTAAAATGTTAAAGTTTAAAAAAATAGCATTATTGCTCGTTTTTTCGCTAGTTTTTGCTTTACATGTAAAAGCAGATGAGACAAGATTTGTCAAAGATTCAGATGGTAATGATATAAAAATACCTTTACATGTAAACAAAGTTGCACCGTTAATCGGTGCTTTTGGACAGATGACAGCGATGCTTGGTTACACCGATAAAATGGTAGCAACCGTTCAAAAATTTCCAGATATGTTTTATGTCGTATTTCCACAGATCAACAAAAGCAATCCAAATGCAATGCTCTCATCAAACGTGGAGACTCTTATACTCTCGGGTGCACAGGTAGTTTATGGGCCAACTTCATTCTTTTTTAACGAAGCTCAAACTATGCAGTTAAATGCTGCGAACATTTCTGTTGTAAACATTGGCTCATTTTCAACCATCGATGAGATGAAAACATCACTAACTATGATAGCCGATATTTTGGGTGAAGATGCACCAAAAAAAGCAAAAGAGTTTAATGAGTACTACGATAACAATATCAAAAAAGTTGCAGAAAGAACTAAAGATTTAAAAAACAGACCAAAAGTTATGTCTTTAAACTTTTCAGGTGGAAACTATGCAACTGTAAACGATACAGATATTGGAGCTGTATATATCGGTATAGCTGGTGGAAAAAATGTTGCAGGAGACTTTAGAAAAGAGGGTTCTGGCATGATGATAGTTGTAAGTAGCGAGCAAATCCTACTTTGGAATCCAGACATCATAATAACAAGTGGACATTCAAGTAAAGATCAAATCTTGCAAGATAAGGCGTTAAGCAGTATAAATGCTGTAAAAAATGGCAAAGTTTACGTTGTGCCAACAGGAGTTTATCTTTGGTCTGTAAGAAGTGCAGAAGGTGCCCTGCAACCTTTGTGGCTAGCAAAACAGATACATCCTGAACTTTTTACTGATATCGATATGGAGTATGAGCTTAAGAACTTTTACGAGAAATTTTATAGCTATAAACTTAGCAACGAACAAGCAAAAACCATACTTGATGGTAGAACTGGGACTATGATGAGATAAGCCAAAAATCTTTTTTGGCTTGATTTTGTGGTACAAAACATATATAAAATTTTTTACATGTAAGGCTTGATAGTTTTACATGTAAACCAAACTTAACTACTCTTCATTTTTGAAACTAAACTGTTGTTTTTTTACTTTACTCTAATCTTGGGGTTTAAAGAGTATGACTTGAGATCTAAAAACACTAAGAAGTTACATTTTTTTACAGTTCTCGTGTAATTACTTCTTTATATACAAAAAGTATTCCTTTAAAAGATATATTTTATCTATTTTGACTTATAATCTTTTCTTTTTGTTTACAAGGATACATATGGAAATTTCTCTCAATTTTTACGCAACTTTGCTTATTATGGTTGTTGTTTTGCTAATCGGTAGATTGGTTATAAAAAAAGTCAATTTTTTTAGAAAATATGACATTCCAGAGCCAGTCGTTGGTGGTATTATAGTTGCTATTTTACTTTTGGTTTTAACTGTTAAATTTGATACAAATATCAAGTTTAATGACTCTATGAAAGAGCCGCTTATGCTCGCATTTTACGCGGCCATTGGCTTACTTGCTGACCTTAGCATGTTAAAATCTGCAAGTAGAATATTTGTAGTATTTTTGGTTGCAACTATAGGACTTCTGTTTTTGCAAAACTTTGTAGGCATTGGCGTTATTTTGGCGATGGGAGAAAATCCACTTATTGGGCTTCTTGGCGGTTCTATATCACTAACTGGAGGTTTTGGAACTTCTGCTGCTTGGGGCTCTATATTTGAAGCACCACCTTACGGTTTTGCGCTTGCAACAACAGTTGGTATCGCTTGTTCAACCTTTGGACTTGTTGCTGGTGGTTTGATGGGAGGACCACTTGCTCACTTTTTGATAAATAGATACAAGATAAAAACAAACAAAGAAAACATAGACGAAGAAGAGGTGGTTTCTTTTGAAAAACCTCAAGTAAAAACAAGGCTCATAACGGTTGATAGTTTTATAACAGCACTTGCACTAATCGCTATTTGTCTTTTTATAGGAACAAAAATATCTGAATTTACAAAAGGCTCATCTTTTGCTTTGCCAACATTTGTTTGGTGCTTATTTATCGGTGTATTTTTACGAAACATCCTATCGTATTTTAAAATTTTTAAAGTATTTGATAGAGAGATGGATGTTTTAGGAAATGTTAGTTTATCTCTGTTTTTAGCGTTTTCTTTGATGAATATCAAACTGTTTGACTTGATAGATTTAGCTGGACCACTTCTTGTTGTTATGGTGTTTCAAGTTATTTTGATGTTTTTATATGGTTGGCTTGTTACATTTAAACTTTGTGGTAAAAACTACGATTCAGCTGTACTTGTTGCAGGACAATGCGGGTTTGCGATAGGTTCAACTTACAACGCTATAGCAAATATGCAAAGTATCACAAAAAATAATGGACCAAGTCACGTATCTTTCATCATCGTGCCAATGGTTGGAGCATTT
>JBKECC010000139.1:0-16184 GCA_047974135.1 Campylobacteraceae bacterium
GAAAATCTTCGTATAAAATTTTCAAGTTCGCCTTTTTCTTTTAGCTTTTTATCTCTATCCATCTCTGCTTGTTTTTGTATAAGAGTTGAAGCGATGTACCATTCATCATAGTTTCCGCTAAATTCACGTATTTTTCTAAAGTCAACATCTAATATATTTGTAACAACAGAGTTTAGAAAGTGTCTATCGTGAGAGATTACAACCATTGTTCCGCCATGACGTTTAAGCTCTTGCTCTAACCAACCAATAGAGTCGATATCTAAGTTGTTCGTTGGCTCATCTAAAAATAGAACATCAGGTTTTGGAAACAAAACTTGAGCAAGTAAAACTTTAAACTTATCTCCACCAGTTAATGAACTCATCAAATCATTGTGCGTTGAACTGTCAAATCCAAGGGCTTCAAGAATTTTTTCAATCATCACTTCATACTCATAAGTTGGGTCTTCTTCTGCACAGATGATCTCTAACTCTGCTAGACGGTTATTTATCTTATCATCATCAAAGTTACCCTCTTCGTACAATTTTTCTTTCTCTTTTGTTGCATTGTAGAGTTTTTTGTTTCCATAAAAAACAGCATCTTTAATGCTAAAGTCTTCAAAAGCAAACTGATTTTGCCCCAAAACTCCAACTTTAAGACCGCTATTTACTGCTATATTTCCACTGCTTGGTTCTAACTCTCCTGAGAGAATTTTCAAAAATGTACTCTTTCCAGCACCATTTGCACCGATTAGTCCGTATCTTTTTCCTTGATCAAGTTTCAAACTTATGTCTTCAAATAAAATTTGATGACCAAATCTCATAGTTATATTATTTGCTTGTACCATTTGCTATTTTTGCCTTTTACATGTAAAGTTTTTTGTATTGAAAGTTAAGATTTGGCATTTTGCCAAATCTTATTTTTTTAGTGAAGATCAGAATTTAAAACAACTTCCCTTGTTGAGCGCACTGCTTTGATTTTTCCAGAAGTGCTATCTTGTCTAAAATGCACACCATTTATCCCTGCAAGCTCTAAACCTTTGATGATGTAACCATTTACATCTTCTGTTTGTGTATATTTAAAATCTGGATTTATTTTTACTATCTCTTTTAAATCTTTTGCTGCTATTGTTACTTTTGTACCTTCTAGTATTGCAACGCCAGCATCAACTATGCAACCATCTCCAAGAGGAATGCCTGTAACTGAGTTTGCACCAAGAAGTGTATTTTTGCCAATACTTATAGGGTTTCCATTTGTTCCACTTAAAACTCCAAGTATACTAGCTCCTCCTCCTACATCGCTTCCCTCTCCTACTATAACTGAAGAGCTAACTCTTCCTTCAACCATAACGGCTCCAGTTGTTCCAGCGTTAAAGTTAACATAACTAGCTCCTGGCATTATAGTAGTTCCTGGTGCTAAGTATGCTCCCATTCTAACTTTTGTAGCATCTAAAACTCTTACGTTTTCTCCTGGGATAACGTGTTGGAGCAGTCTTGGAAATTTGTCGATAGAGTTTATAACAGGGAACATTCCATCTATTTTTAATTCTATCTCATTTGCTCTTAGCCACTCTAACTCTATTGGCACATTCATAGACCAAGCAACATTTTCTAAAACTTTAAAAATACCACTTAGATTTAGTGAACGAAGTGGAGCCTTTCCTTCTGAAAGAGCATAAAGTTTTAAGTATGAACTCTCAACACTTTTTGGCTCGCTATCATCGAAAATGAAAACAAGTTTGTAGTTATCTTCTAAGCTATCTGCTTGACAAATACTAAAAAGTGTTCTAATAACTTGTACGTTTTTATGTTTATCTCCAAGTGCTTCTTTTAGGTATGGATTAAAAAGATTAAAAGCATTCTTGATAAATTTTTTCTTTACATCACAAACAAATTCGCTTTTTTTAAAATCTACATCAACTCCAGCATCTTTAAGTGCAGCTACAAACACAGCAGCACTTCCATAATTTTCCTTCCAATTTATGACTGGAAATGTAGCTTGCAAAATTTTGTCACGGTTTAACTGTCCCCTATCAACCCTTGCGATACCAAACCCTATAGGATCACGGTAATGTTTAATCTTTTTAGTCTCTTCGACTAACTCTTTAAATTTTTTTTCGCTTTCAATCGGTTTTAGTGCCATAATTTTGCTCCTTTTTGTTTACATGTAAATTAAAAATAGCAGATTTTACTCAATCTTTAATTTATATAAGATAAAAATATCTTTCTACTTACTCTTTTGCCCCGTAGTTGGCTGAATTGCTTCGTTTGAATTTCCGCCATCACTATTTACTTTTTCTATCATTTCCCAAAGTTTTTTTGCTGCTGCATCATATCTTTTTGCACTCTGGCTATCTCTTTGGTGATACACTATAGGTTTTCCCTCATCCCCACCAACTCTTACACTTGGTTCTATTGGAATTTCCGCTAAAATAGAAGTGTTATACTCGCGTGCTAAAGGCTCTGTTGTACCTTTTCCAAAGATGTCATACTCTTTTCCGCTCTCAGGACATATAAAGCCACTCATATTTTCAACGATTCCAGCTATTGGGATATGAAGCTTTTTAAACATATCAAGACTTCTTCTTGTATCATCAAGTGCAACAATTTGTGGTGTTGTAACGCAAATTCCAACTGTTACAGGTACGCTTTGAGCAAGAGTTAATTGCGCGTCGCCAGTTCCAGGAGGCATATCTATAAAAAGTATATCTAAATCACTCCACAAGATATCGCGAAGTAGTTGCTCAATGGCTTTCATAACCATAGAACCTCTCCAAATAAGAGATTGTCCCTCATCAACCAAAACGCCCATGCTCATCATCTCAATACCGTGAGTTAAGATTGGTTTTACCTTTTGTCCAACAACTTCTGGCTTCTCTTTTGTAACCCCAAACATTCTTGGTATATTTGGTCCGTATATATCTGCATCAAGAACACCAACTTTTTTACCTTGAAGCGACAAAGCAAGTGCAAGATTTACTGTTGTTGTTGATTTTCCAACACCGCCTTTTCCAGAACTTATCATGACAAAGTTTTTTACATGTGGTGCTATGTTTTTGCCAGATTGTGTATTACTTTGCTCTTTTGGAGGTTTTGGTTGTTTTACTGTAACTTCAACTTTTTTACCAAACTTTTGAAGTTCTTTGGTTGATTTTTCGTAAACCTCTTTTGCAACATCTGGATTTGCTGAAACGATTTCAACTTCTACTTTTATCATTTCATCAGATATATCTATGTTTTTTACAAAACCAAACGCAACTATATCTCTCTCAAATCCCGGATATTTTACATTTTTTAAAGACTCTAATATTTCGTCTTTTTTTATCATAATATCTCTCCTTAAAATGTGTTAATTATTAACATTTAACTTATAATCTTTAAGCTAATTTCCTTTTTAAAATACTGAAAACTTGGTATTTAAAACGTGTTAAAATTTAACACAAAAAAGATAAAAACAAGCTTTTGATTTGTATAATATCGTAACACTTAAGTTAGTAGGATTTTTTTTGTTAGACATATCATTGATAGTTTTAAGTGCTGGAGATTCGAACAGGTTTAAAACAAAAGTTAAAAAACAGTGGCTTAGAGTTAATGAGGCGCCTTTGTGGTTAGAAGTTACAAATAGACTTGTTTCCCATTATGATTTTAAAGAAATTTTTATCGCTTCAAACAAAGATGAACTTTTTTACATGCAAAGATTTTGCGATTATAAAATCATTACTGGTGGAAATACTAGACAAGAGTCTTTAAAAAATGCTCTTTTACATGTAAAAACAAAATACGTTATAGTAAGCGATGTAGCAAGAGCAAATATACCAAAAGCTCTTGTTTTAAACTTGATAAATAGTATAAAAGATTTTGATAACGTAACTCCATACATAAAAGCTTATGATACCGTTGTATTTGGTGATGAGACTATAGATAGAGATAGTGTAAAACTTATCCAAACACCACAACTCTCACTTACAAGCGCTCTAAAAAATGCCTTAAATCAAGAAAAAGAATTTACCGATGATAGCAGTGCTATAAAAGCAATTGATGGAAAAGTAAAATACATAGAAGGTGATAAAAAAGCAAAAAAACTCACCTTCAAAGATGACAGGGAAGAGATTTTACATAACTTTGCAAAACCTTCAAAAAACTCTATGAGTGGACTAGGTTACGATGTTCACGCTTACGAAGAAAACAAAGAGATGATTTTAGGTGGTGTAAAAGTTCATGACACAACTGGTTTTAAGGCGCACTCCGATGGTGATGTTTTAATCCATTCTATCATCGATGCACTTTTAGGAGCTGCTGGAGCTGGCGATATAGGTGAATGGTTTCCTGACACTGATGCAAGATACAAAGGTGCAAACTCCGTAGAACTTTTAAAAACTATATCAAATTTTATAAGAAATGTTGGATTTGAAATTGTAAATATTGATACCACTATAGTTGCGGAATTTCCAAAGATTTCGCCATACAAAAGTGAAATTGCTAAAAACTTAGCAAAAACACTTGATATTCCTGCATATAAAATAAATATAAAAGCTACGACATCTGAAAAGATGGGATTTGTGGGAAGAAAAGAGGGAGTTGCAGTGCACTCTCTTGCTACTTTGAAATTTTTTGATTGGACTGTACATGAAAATATTAATAATTGAAAACGAACTGTATCTTGCTCAAAGCATAGCTTCAAAACTTTATGAGCTTGGTTATAGCTGCGAGATAACAACGAATGCTAAAAATGCACTAAACCCAAAAGATGACAAATTTGATGCCGTACTTCTCTCAACAAATATATCAAATCAAAATATCTATCCTATCATAGAAAAATACAAACAATCTATCATCATTTTGATGGTTTCATACATAAGCAATGACACTATCTCAAATCCTATAAAAGCGGGAGCTGATGATTATATTCAAAAGCCATTTATGATAGAAGAGTTGATTAGAAAGCTAGAGCATTTAAAAAATTACAATAAGGTCGTTTTAGAAAACAGGATATTTTCTTCATATATAGAAAATCTTTTTGATTCTTTTACACCAAACACACAAATAGATAAACGCATCTCTTCACCACTACTTATAAAATGTTCGAAACAGCTTTTAAGTGATGCTATCGTTTTTAAATATGCAAGAGATTTTCAAGACTCTTTTGACTTTATATCGTGCAAAAATGGCGATATTTTTGACAAAATAGCAAAATCTACTTTTGGAAAACTTCTATATATAACAAATATCCAAGAGATGAAAAAAAGCGATAAAGAGAAGCTTTTTAACGTGATTGAACAAAAAAGAGTGGTTCTGTCATCAACTAGCAAAGGTGAAGATTTTCCCTATAAAACTTTACATGTAAACAGTGAAGACAATCTTTTTGACAAATTTGACATTTTAACAATCGATGATTACGTAAAACACGTTGTTATTCATTTTCAAAACTCACTTCCAGATACTGAATTATCAAAGAAATTAGGGATTTCAAGAAAAAGCTTATGGGAAAAAAGGAAAAAATATGGTATCCAAAAAAAATAAAGAGTTACATGTAGATAAAGAAGCGCTTTCAACTCTAAGCCTAATAAAAGAAGGATTGCTTCACCCACTTGATAAGATTATGAGTGAAAAAGAGGCTAGAATTGTTTGTGATACCGAAATCTTTAATGGCAAACATTTTCCTATGTCTTTTACTTTTGCACCAAATGGTAAGAAAAATCAAGAAAATATAAAAAATGCCAAAAAAGGTGAAAAATTTGATTTGATAGTCGATGGCGAAAAAAGAGGCGAGATTGTTGCTGATGAAGTTTTCAAAGTCAATCAATTTGAGAGAATAGATAAGTTTTTTGGAAATGCAGACTCAAGCGCTTATGTTACAAATCAAATACTAAAAAGACTTGGTAAATACGCAATTTGCGGCGACTATGAAGTTGATTGCAATGATATAAAAAACATCAAAAATAAGATAAAAAATGCTATAACCAAAAGAGATGCCAAAACGGTTTCTGCTGTTATGCTAAAAGCAAATCCATTTCATAGAGCGCACGAGAGACTTCTTAGGATTACTCTTGAAAAAAGCGATTTATTAGTTATATTTCTTATAAAATCTCATGATAAAGAGAATGTTTTACCGTTTGAACTTAGACTAAAAACTTTAGAATATTTTGTTGAACACTATCTTCATAAAGATAAAATCATCATCGTTCCTTTTGATAGCACTTTCATATTCGCAGACCAAAAAAACGCTGTGCTTGACGCGATTGTTGCTAAAAATCTTGGTTGCAATAAAATAGTTTTTGGAGAGTTTTACAACGCTCTTGGCATATATTATGATAACAACCAAATGAAAACAGCACTAGATGAGTATGATGCAAGGATTAATGCTGATATCATTTCAAGCTTTGTGTATTGCAATGAGTGTAAAACGCTAGTAAATGACAAAACTTGTCCTCATGGTGCACATCACCACATAAAATATAATTCAAAATCTATATTAGCGCTCATTAAAAGCGGTATTTTGCCACCTGCAATCCTCATGAGAAAAGATATATCGGCGATTTTACTTAGTCATCTTTTTCCAAATAGATTTGAAAACTTTAAACATGTTTACTTTGACCTATTCCCTGGAACTGGTTTAGTTGAAAGCCATAGCGATAGAGATTTTTATTTGGAACTTATGAAGCTTTACCAAACTACATCGCTAACTTAAAAGAGAAGATTTATGCAAAGACTTTTTTTAACATTTTTTTATACTGGACTTTGTCCAAAAGCTCCTGGAACTGCTGGAACTATCGCAGGAGCTGTGCTAGCGTTTTTTATTTTAAAGTATTTTCCAGTTGAAACACTTTTTTTACTAACAGTTTTGATAAGCATAGTTGGGATTGGAAGCATAAACAAATACGAAGAAACAACTGGTATTCACGACCATCAACAAATCGTAATAGACGAAGTTGCAGGCGTTTGGCTTGCAATTTGTCTTAGTCTATCAACTGGGCTTATACAAATCCTTTTGTGTGTTATATTTTTTAGAATTTTCGATATAACAAAACCTTCTATCATTGGTAGGATTGACAGAGAAGCAAAAGGCGGACTTGGAGTTATGGGAGATGACTTAGTTGCTGGTGTTCTTGCTGGTATTTTAAGCGCTATCTCTTGGCAACTGCTCTCTAAGATTGAGATTGTAACGAGGTTCAATATCTAACAATTTACTTGCAAAAATTATAATTCAACTTTCAAATTTTAGTACAAAAGAGAAAGCTTGATAAATATAGAAAAATTGCAAATTTTGTTTCAAAAGATAAACTATAGTAATAAATTCCAATTCTTAGTTATAGCCGTTATCGTTATATCTGCACTTGCGATAGGTGTTCACACTTATGAGCCTCCAAAGTGGTTAAATAACGTTTTACATGTACTTGATTACTCTATAACCATCTTTTTTCTGATTGAAATAGTTATAAGATACCTTGCTATAAACAATTTTAAAAAATTCTTTCAAGATGGTTGGAATATCTTTGATACGATTGTTGTTCTTGGAAGCCTTGTACCGATAGCTGGCTCAACCATTCTTCTTGCAAGACTTCTTAGGATTTTTAAGATACTAAGACTTATCTCCATTATCCCTGAACTTAGGCATTTGATAAACTCTCTTTTGAAGGCAATCCCTCAAATGGGATATATCGCACTTTTGATGTTTATACTTGTTTATATTTATGCTGTTATGGGAAGCGTTTTATTTGCCGATGTAAACGAAGTTATCTGGGGCGATGTAGGAAAATCACTTCACACAATGTTTAGAGTTTTAACCTTTGATAGTTGGTCTGACATCATGAATGAAACGATGAATGTGTATCCATATAGTTGGCTGTTTTATTATAGCTTTATATTTTTAGGAGCTTTTGTTTTTTTAAATATGATGATTGGTGCAATTCTTGAAGTGATGACAAAAGAGACAAAAAAAGAGAAAGAGTCTAAAATCTCAAATGAAGATATTATGAAGAGTTTAGAAGAGTTAAAAGAGACTATAAATAAACAAAACAATCTTAAATAAATTTTTACATGTAAAAGCATTTATTTATATTTATATGTGCTTTTTTAGTTAAAATCTGACTTAAATTTAAGTTTGGAGGAGACAATGAAAAAGATTTTAGTTTTTTTAGTAGGCTTATGTCTTTCAACATCACTTTTTGCAAAAGAGTTTGTTGTTGATAACGGTCATACCAATGTTGGCTTTGAGATAAAACACATGATGGTTGCAAACTTTAAAGGCAATTTTCAAAAGTTTGAAGGCGAAGTTGAGGTTGATGAAGCAACAAAAAAGATAAATAAACTTACCGCTTCTATCGATGTAAACTCTATATATACAGCCATAGATGCGAGAGACAATCACCTAAAAAGCAAAAGCTTTTTTGATGTTGAAAACTTTCCAAAGATAACTTTTGAAATGACAAAATTTGTTCAAAATGAAGATAAGAATGAAGGTAAGGTTGAAGGCTATTTAACCATAAAAGGTGTTAAAAAACTTGTCGTTTTGGAGAGTGAGATAAATGGCTTCATAAAAGATGATGGTAAAGGCAAACAAAGAGTTGGACTTTCACTTTCAGGAGAAATAAACAGATTTGATTTTGGCATAAGCTGGAACAACTCATTTGCACCAAACCAATTTAATTTAGGCGAAAAAGTAAAGCTCGAGATAGAAATCGAAGCAATTGAAAAATAAATTTAGCGTGAGTTTTCACGCTAAAACTTTTGCATTTGACGTATTTATCAAATCATTTAAAAACTCTAAAATCTCCTCTTTTTGTTTTAGTGTTACAAAAAGATTCCAAACAACATCAGCGCTTTGAAATTCACGAGAGTCAAATAAAACCCCCTCTTTTGTTAAAAAATGCTCAATCTTTCCCACAAAACTATATTTACATGTAAAAGAAAATTTCTCTTTATGTTCATACTTTTCAAGCCCTGCAATTTCAAGCACCATCTTTGCGCTTGTTCCATAAGCACGAACCAAACCACCGGTTCCAAGCTTTATACCACCGAAGTAACGAACTACTAAAATGCCAACATTTACAAGTTCTAATCCTCTCATCACATTTAATATTGGAGGTCCAGAAGTTCCTTTTGGTTCGCCATCATCGCTACTGTTTTCTACTATTTGGTTAAATTCATTTAAAAATCTATACGCCCAAACTACATGAACCGCTTTTGGATGCTCTTTTTTTAGAGTTACATGTAAAGCTTCAAACTCACTAAATGGGACTAAATATGATAAAAATATGGACTTTTTAATCTCATACTCTGTTTTATATGTTTGGCTTACTATTTGCATGGGTAAAAGTTTATCAAAATCTTTCATAACAAGCTATAATTTTATAAAATTAAAAGGAAGTTTTTGTGTTTATAAATAATCTCTATTTTGAAAAGCATAAATTTAGTAAAATCAAACCATTTCAAGATGCACTTTTTCGCGAATACAGTGATGGAAAGATTGGATATTATCACTTAACAAAAGATTATGAAGAGCTATTAAATGATATAGAAAATTACAAAAAAACATTTACATGTAAAAAGGTTGTGGTTATTGGTGTTGGCGGAAGTTCACTTGGTGCAAAGGCGCTTTCATCTATGCTTTACTCAAAGAAAGAGCCAAACTCTGCAAAACTTATATTTTTAGAAAACCTTGATCCTGTAACGATTTCTTACAACTTAAATAAGATAGATTTCAATGATACACTTTTTTTGATGATTTCAAAATCAGGCTTAACCATAGAAATGGCATCAATCACAAAAATTATTCTTGACTTCTTTAAAATAAACTATGAAAGCAAGGAGTTTCAAAAACATTTTGCAGTTGTTACTGACAAAGGCTCACCGCTTGAAAAATTTGCACAAAAATACGCACTTAAAATGTTTAATATCAAAAAAAATGTAGGCGGAAGATTTTCTGTTTTAAGTGCCGTTGGGCTTGCTCCACTTATGCTTTGTGGTTATGATGTAAAAAAACTGCTTCAAGGAGCAAAGGCTTGCGAAGATGAGATATTTCAAAACAAAAATGAAGATATTTTCCAAAAGGCTTACACTTACACAACTTACAATGGATTAAAAACAAATGTGCTTTTTTCTTACTCCAACGCATTTGCCAAAATAAATGAGTGGTATGTGCAACTATGGGCAGAGAGTTTGGGTAAAAAAAGTGGTGTTAAGAGGATTGGACTAACTCCCATTGGTCTAGTTGGCTCCATAGACCAACACTCATTTTTACAACTTATCATGGATGGACCAAGAGATAAGAGTGTTACTTTTTTAAGAGTTAAAAATTTTGAAAACACACTTGAGATACCAACAACATCTCTTCCTTTTTTAGAAGAGTGTGACTTAAAACAAGCTATAAATGTTGGAGAGTTTTTAAACCTTCAAGCACTCTCAACCATGCAAAGCGTAATAGATGAAGATATTTTAGTTGATGAGATAATTTTAGATAAATTAGATGAATTAAATGCTGGATATTTGATATATTATTACGAAGTTTTAACCTCAATTTGTGGCATTATGTTTAATATAAATGCATATAATCAACCAGGAGTTGAAGTTGGCAAAAAGATACTCAAAGGCATGTTAAACAAATAAAGGAGTTTACATAAAAAAAGCTCTATTTTTAATCTTTATAATGTTCTATTTTTATGGCTGTGCAAACAGTGGTGCTACTCCTATGAGTATTTCACTAAATCAAGTAGCAGTTGACAAAGCAACTTTTAGTGCAAGTAACTGTTTTACAGAAGTTCCACTAAGATATATAAGTAGTTCAAACTATCCTGGACGACTAAGCGTTAAGAGAAGTTTTTACCATTACGGCAAAGATGTGATAATACATGAGAGAATTTGGCTTGACAATAACTTTGTTTACAGCGTAGGTCTTGATAGCGTTATATACGCTGGTTTTGAATTTAAACAGTACAAAAAAACTTCAATTGGTGATTTTCACACATATTTTGAAGGCTTGAGTAGAACAAATACTCCTATTTATGTTATAGCTGGTGGTGTTGGTGTTTTTGAAGATATTTTTACCATTTACAGTGAAAACAAAGAAGTTATACAAAATCTTGCTACTTGCATAAAAGAAGGGAAACAAAGCGAACAACTCTTGCCAAAAGATGGAAAACCGTCTCTTTTTGTAAATTCGTATATAAAAAGTGACTGGAGTGCAGGCATGCTATTTCGCCATAACATCATCATGTCAAAGAGAGATAACGATAGATATTTTCCTAGATAATCTTTACATATAAAGATTAAACGCTAAAAATCTTTTTAGCTTCGTCATATCCAAATTGGAAAAGTTTATCTATTCCTTTTAACTTTAAGATATTGTGCTTTGTAAGTTCGCTTGGAGATAGATAAAAATCGCATCTTTTTATCTTTTCCTCAAGTCTTGCAACATGCCAAGCCAAAAAGCCTATTCTTATCATTCTTAACTGCTTCTTATTATAAACATTTGGATGAAGATTTACCCCTAAAATTTTATACTTTGAATCCATTAGTGGTAAAATCGGAAAGTTATCTATAACTCCTCCATCAACTAACATATCGCCATTGTATTCTATAGGAGAGAAGACTGGATACAAAGAGCCTGACGCGCAAACCAAAGTTCTTATATCTCCTTTGTCGTTATAAACAACCTCCCCTTTTTGCAAGTTTGTTGTTGTTACATGTAAAGGTTTTGGCAAATCTTCTATACTTTTATATCCATTTAAAAGCTCATCAAACACAGGATTATTAAAGTCAAATCTGAACAGAGTTCCTTTTAAAAAATTCGTTTTCATAGCCTTTTTAAACTTCTCTTGTGCAAAAAACTCAAATATAGATATTGGACTACATCCACTAAGATATGCGGCTCCAACGATTGCACCAATGCTACTTCCGCTTCTCTCTTTTACTTCAATGCCAAGTTCATCAAGTGCTTGAAGTATTCCAAGATGAAAAGCCCCACGCGCAGCGCCTCCGCTTAAAACCAAACTTATCTCTTTTAGTGTTTGCATACTTTTTCCATTTTTAACTGATTAAAATCTTCTTTCTCTCACTCTGTCTTATCTTATCCATACCGATGTAAAACTCTTTCATCAAAGTAACAAATAGATAATCTCCAAATGGTGTAGTTTTTATCTCATCTTTATCTTCTTTTATGGCGTTTGATAGTTTAAGCAAAGAGAGTTCAGATTTTAGAGAATTCTCTATGTTTTTGCCAAAAAAAGTTTTGAAAGAGTTTTTAGATAAATGTCCACCAAATAAACCAACCATAATTCTATAATACATTTGACTTTTAATGGTAAACTCTTGTTTTTTAGTAACTGCACTTTTTTGAGTTTTTATAAGTTTTATATACTCTTCAAGCAAAAATTCATTTACATACAAAACATTTTTTAAAAAACTAAAAGAGCCAGAACCAACTCCTATATAATCATCATTTTCTATAACATACTCATCAATTTCTTGCTTTGTTTCTTTTGAAAATGACCAACCTTGACGAAAAGGATATGCATCTTTTAGATTCTCTTTTATAATATTAAAAAATTTATACTCATTATCTAAGTTAAATTTGCCAAGAGTTTTTCTTATACTGTTTTTCACTGCTTTTGATGTCATAAGTGGATACAAACTTGTCTGCTGTGGTGAGAGTTTTTTTAGTATTTCTAAATCATTTATAAGTCCTTTTTGTGTTTGAGCTGGAAAGTTAAATATCAAATCTACACTTATTGTTGGTAAAACACCGATGATTTTCTCTATCTTTTCATACACCTCTTTTGCACTGCCAAATTTCTCAAATCTGCCAAGTTTAGCCAAAATCGAATCATCAAAAGTTTGCACACCGATGGATAATCTGTCAATTAATCCTTTAAATTTATCAAGTGTTTTTATATCTATATGGTTTGGGTCACTTTCACAAGATACATGTTTTATGGAAAATAGACTTTTTGATAACTCTATGGTTTTAAGTAACTCATCCTCGTCAATCAATGGAGTTCCACCACCAATAACCAATTTATCAAAATCATAACCTAACTCTTTTACATG
The DNA here is from genome assembly GCA_047974135.1 of Campylobacteraceae bacterium. Lineage (GTDB taxonomy): Bacteria > Campylobacterota > Campylobacteria > Campylobacterales > Campylobacteraceae > JAIRQK01. The sequence continues at coordinate 13,021 of JBKECC010000139.1, forward strand.
TAAAATCTCTTCTCTTAAACTTTTAAAATACTCTTTTGATTTCTCTTTATCATATATATATTTATTAAAATAGAAATATGTGCAAAACATAGTACAAAATGGTAAATGTATATATAAAAGTTTTTTATTTTTATCATCACATACTGGAATTTTACCTTTGTTTTTGCCTATTTTTAAATGTTTATCTATATATTTTTGCATGAAAAAAGTTGCAGAATTTATGATAAGTTTTTCTTTATTTAAATTCATTTTATGCACCAAATTATTTTTTATTTAATAACTAATTATAAATGGATTTTGTAATTTTTGTGTAAATTGTCTATTAGTTTATTTCCATATTTGGGTACAATAACGATTATTAATAACAAAAAACAATAAAGGCAACCGTTATGGCAAAGTTTAATGTTGGAAGTTCCATTTGGGTAAACAAACAAGATAAAAGTTTTCTTGGCAAAGGCAGAATTGAACTTTTAAAATTGATAGATGAAACTGGTTCTCTTTCAAAAGCTGCAAAAATTATGAAGATGAGTTACAAAGCTGCTTGGGATAGCCTAAATGCTATGAATAGTGTATCTGCCGTTCCATTAACTCAAAGCGCAACAGGAGGAAAAGGTGGAGGCGGAAGTACGCTTACTCCAATGGCTCATCTATATATACAGTTATATGAGAAAATATATGAAGAGCAAAAAAACTTTTTTGAATCCATAGAAAAACACATTGACGATTATGACACTTTAGTACAATTTTTAAATAGAACATCCATCAGAACAAGTGCAAGGAATCAGCTTAAAGGCAAAATCGTATCTATTAAAAAAGATGGGTTAAACTCTCTACTAAAAATCGACTCTAGTGGATTAACGTTTTATACAAATATAACAACCAAAAGTGTTGAAGAGCTTGATTTAGAACACAATAAAGAGCTATTTTTAATCATAAAATCTTCATGGATTGATATAGTTGAAAAAAAAGATGAAGACAAAAAACAAAATCTTTTTTCTGCAACCATAAAAAATATAGAAAAAGATAAAAACAGCGATGAATACTTGCTTGAACTTGAAAACTCTTCAACTCTAATTTGCTCAAATAGTACAAAAAAAGAGTATAAAAAAGGCGACAAGGTATCTATCTTCATCGACCCAAAACAGATTATCGTGGGCGTTTAAATAAGTAACTGCTAAGGACTATTTCGTTATATTTTCACCACTTTAACGAAAGGATACAAAATGCGTAAGTTACTTGTTGGTTTTTTAGTTGCCATCATGGCTACTTTAAGTTTAGCAGCTGAACTTAACCTAGCAGTTGCGGCTAATGTTCAAAATGCTTTTCCTGAGCTTGAAAAAGCTTTCAATAAAATCTATCCAGATATCAAATTAAATCCAAGTTTTGGTGAAAGTGGAAATTTTAGAACTCAGATTAAAAATGGTGCTCCATATGACATCTTTTTAAGTGCTGATATGAAGTTCGCACAAGAGATTTTTGACGCTAGTATGGCTGTAAAAGAGCCTGCTGTTTATGCAGAGGGTGCTTTGGCTATGTTTAGTGCAAAAAAACTTGATTTATCAAAAGGGTTAGATATTTTAAAAGATAGCAGTGTTAAAAAAATTTCTATTGCAAATCCAGATACTGCTCCATATGGCAAAGCTTCTGTTGAGGCTATAACAAATGCAAAATTGTATGACGAAGTAAAATCAAAACTTGTTCAAGCAGAAAGTATTGGTCAAGTTGTAGCTCAAGTTACAACAGCTGCTGACATTGGTTTTCCTGCAAAATCTGCTTTTTACACAGACAAAATGGCACAATATAAAGAGGGTGTAAACTGGATAAGTGTAGATCCAAAACTTTATAATCCAATAAGCCAAGGCGTTGTAGTTATAAAAAATGCTAAAAACAGCGATGAGGCTCTTAAATTTTACAACTTTATACTAAGTGATGAGGGTAAAAAAATATTTGTTGCTTTTGGATACAACGTTCCATGAGTAAACTCATAGCAAGCGTTGAAGAGATAATCGGAGAAAATGAGCTCCATGTAGTTCATTTTAAACACTTAAATCATACGCTTGCTATGATGTCCCTAGAGCTTCCAAACATAAAAATAGGCGACAAAGTAGAACTTGGTGTAAAATCTTCAAATGTTGGAATTGGTAAAAACATGCAAGGCGACTTTAGTTTTTCAAACATTTTAAACTCAAAAATAGTAAAACTTGAAATTGGTGATGTTTTGTGTTTAGCCACATTAGAAGTATCAACAGATACTTATATAGAAAGCCTAATAACAGCGAATTCTGCTAAAAAACTTGACTTAAAGATAGGCGATGAAGTTACTGCCTTTTTTAAAGCAAGCGAAATATCAATACAAAAAGTGCTAAAAAGCTCATGAATGAACTCTTAGAAATATTAAAATCGGTCAATTACGCTCCATTTTTTGTCTCACTAAAACTCTCTATCATAACCACAACCATTCTTTTTTTAGTTTGCGTTCCATTTTCTTGGTGGCTCTCTCAAACAAAAACAAGAGTAAAGCCTTTTATTGAATCTATCGTAACCTTGCCTCTTGTTCTTCCACCAACGGTTTTGGGATTTTATATACTAATCATATTTTCACCTATAAATTCTCCAATTGGACAATTTTTAGATGAAACATTTGACGTAAGACTTGTTTTTAACTTTACTGGACTTGTTGTTGCAAGTTGCGTTTTCTCGCTTCCTTTTATGGTTCAACCAATACAAAGTGGATTTGAGAGTTTAAATAAAAACATACTTGAAGCCTCATATGTGAGTGGAAAAAGTAAATTTACAACCATTTTGCGAGTTGCCCTGCCAAATATTAGACCTTCACTTATAACTGCTCTTGTTATAACCTTTGCTCATACGATGGGTGAATTTGGAGTTGTTCTTTTAGTTGGTGGTATTGGTGCGGATACTAAAGTTGCTTCTATATCTATATATAACGCTTTTGAAGCGTCAGATTATATGCAGGCTCACGTTTTAAGTGCGATTTTACTTTTCATGAGTTTTGCGGTACTTTTAACGGTTTACATTTTCAATAAAAAGAGAAAAAGTATTAAAAAAGGGATGCTCGCTTGATAGATTTACATGTAAAGAAAAAACTCTTTGGAAGCAGTGGGGAAATGCTTCTTGAAGTTGATACAACTTTTGAAAATAGT
>JBKECC010000087.1:0-10763 GCA_047974135.1 Campylobacteraceae bacterium
TGCAAAATGTATCATCTCTTCAACTCTTGTTATTTTTCCGTAAAATTCGCCTTCAACTTCTGCTGCTGCGAGAAGAGTTTTTTTATCTTCTGGATTATTTTTATAGTGATCAAGTGAATCATTTAACATATCTTTATCAGCGTTTGTAGTTAAACAAAATTTTGGGAATTTACTTGTTTGATGACGACAGTTTAATGTACCACATTCAGCACAACTCAAAGTTTTTTCTTCTCTCATATGTTACCTTTAGATGCAATTTATATATAATATAACTAATTTAATTAATTTAAGCAAAAATTTTAAGCTTTATGATATATTTATGTCATTAAAACTTTTGAAGGTTGCAGATTGATAGAGCTAGAATTAAAAAATTTGGTTGAAATCAACAACAAGACCTATCTTATATCAACAATTTCCATGAAAATTAGACACACATTTTTTGAAAATGACAAAGATAAGATTGTGTATGAAACCATGGTTTTTGAAATGATGAACGGCGAATTAGACTACACTAAACCACTTTACAATGAAAGATATAGTACAAGAGAAGAAGCGATTTATGAGCATGGAAAAATTGTTCAAAATCCAAAAGTGCTATTTTTAAATCAAAAATGCAAAATTTAAGAAATATTTTAAAAATATGTTTCTTTTTAACTTTTACATGTAAAGATATTTTAGCAAATGATGCAAAAGGTAGCGAAGAAAATTTTTTATCGTTCATATTTTTTGCAGTAATTATCATCTTATTGATTTTTCTTTATAAAAATATCACAAGAAGACAAGAGATAGAAGAGCTGTTTGATAGCCAAAGAAAATTTGACAGTATGCTTCTTGATGCTATCCCACATCCTGTGTATTATAAAAATTCAAAAGGCGAATATCTTGGCTGCAATAAAGCTTTTGCTGAAATACTAGGAGTTCATAAAAGCGATATCGCAGGAAAAAACGTTGAAGATTTTTTCCCGAAAGATTGGGCGGAATCAAGTAAAAAGATAGACGATGAACTCTTAAATGAAAAAAATGGAAATACAAGAGTAAGCGAAAAAACACTCCATTTAAATGATGGAAAAATGAAACAAATCGTTGCTGTAAAAAAGAGATTTTACAACATAAATGGAACTATCGGTGGCATTGTTGGAGTTCTTGATGATATAACAGAACGCGCACAACAAAGGCAGTTTTTAATTCAACAAAGCAAATTAGCTGAGATGGGAGATATGATAGGTGCTGTGGCGCATCAGTGGCATGAACCATTAGTAGAACTTTCAGCAATCGTACAAGATTTAGAGTTTTCATATAAAAATGACACGCTAAACAAAGATGAGATGAATACATATGTAAAAGACGCAATGGAGCAGATACAATACATGTCTGAAACTCTAAAAGATTTTAGAAATTTCCTCAAGCCTTCAACTCAAAAGATAGTCTTTGACGTAAGAGCTGCCTTTAGCAAACTTCTTGAAATTATAGGAAGACAAATCTACTACTACAATATAAGACTTATCATAGAGTATCATCCACAATTTGCATATATCTGCGTTTATGGGTATGAAAACGAGTTCAAACAAGTGCTTCTTAACATTATAAATAATGCAAAAAGTAAAATCGTAGATAGGTTTAAAGATGAAGAAGAAAAAGCTGGTGTTATAAAGATAGATGTTTGGCAAGAGTATGAAAATACATATATAGACATTTCAGACAATGCCGGAGCACTTAACGAAGACATCGCAAAGAGGATTTTTGATCCTTACTTTACAACAAAAAAAAATGGAACGGGTCTTGGTTTATACATGGCTAAAGTGATTATTGAAGAAAAAATGGGCGGACAAATAAGTGTTAGAAGCGACATAAACAACGTGACTTTTAGGATAATAGTACCAAGTAAATCAACAAAAATAGATTTGGAGTAAAAGGATGAAGATATTACTGCTTGAAGATAACCAAAGATTAAATCAAACAATCGTTAAAAGATTGCAGGCAAAAGGTTTTAAGATAGATAGTTTCACAGATGGCTTAAAAGCAACAAAAGCTCTGTTTAAAGACTATGCTTGTTATATACTTGATATAAACGTGCCAAATGTAAATGGTATAGAAGTGCTAAAAAAAATCAGAGAAAAAAGTAAAACAGTTCCAGTTTTGATTATCAGCTCATCAGTTGAACTTGATGTTATAAGAGATTCGTATAATTTTGGCTGTGATGATTATATTAAAAAACCATTTTTTATTGATGAGCTAGAGATAAAGGTAGAAAAACTTTGCCAAAATGAAAACAATGAGATAGAGTTTAGTGAAGATTGTTTTTATGATTTTGAAACTGGAGTTTTAACCTTTCCAACTTACAAAGATAAGTTATCCAAAAAAGAGAAGTTACTTTTTGAACTGTTTTTAAAAGAGGCTGGAAATGTTATAACTTATGAAAATATCATAGACAATGTTTGGAAGGAAGAAGATACAAACCTTGACGCTGTCCGCTCACTTGTTAGAAGAATAAGAAAAAAATTACCTGAAGATATTATAGAGACCATAGTTGATGTTGGCTATATGCTAATTGGTTACAAAAAATAAGATTTTTGCAAATTACTCTTATAGTTTAAGCAAGATAAATAGATTTTTTTGTTTTAATTATATTTCGCACAGTTGGTAATCAATTTGTAATATTTACATGTAAAGGTTTTTTAGTGGAAATAACAAACATAACCATTTTGGTTGCTATTTTAATCATATTAGTCGTCGTTGCTATATTTTTCCAACTTAAGATATTAAAAAAAATCTCTAAAAATGACAATTCACAAACCACAGATACAAACACAAAAGAAGATGACAAAAAAGAACAAGATCCAGTAATCGCTGCGATTATAGTAGCAGCAATCAATCAGCATATAAACAAAAACAAGCAAAGGTAAGGGTATGGCAAAGAAATATATCGACATTATGGATACCACTTTTAGAGATGGTTTTCAATCTGTATTTGGCGGAAGAGTTTTAATGGATGATTTTTTGCCAGCAGTAAGTGCTGCAAGAATGGCTGGAATTAACCATTTTGAATTTGGCGGGGGTGCTAGATTTCAAAGTTTATACTTCTACCTAAATGAAGATGCATTTACTATGATGGACAAGTTTCGCGAAGCTGCAGGGCGTGATGCAAATTTACAAACGCTTTCTCGTGGCATAAATACAGTAACTCTTGATACAGGAAGCAGGGAGATTATTGACTTACATGCAAAAATGTTTAAAAAGCACTCAACAAATACTATTAGAAATTTTGATGCACTAAATGATGTAAACAATTTAAGATATTCAGCAAAAAGAATAAAAGCTCACGGTTTAAAACATGAGGTCGTGGTTACTATTATGGACTTACCTCCAGGATGCGAGGGCGCACACGATGTAGCTTTTTACAAAAAAACACTTCGCGAAATTTTAGAGCAGGGCATACCATTTGATAGTGTCTGTTTTAAAGATGCAACAGGGACAGCATCTCCGCAAAAAGTTTTTGAAACTATTCAAATGGCAAGAAAACTTCTCCCTGAAAATACTCACTTAAGACTACATACTCACGAAACTGCCGGAGTTAGTGTTGCGGCATATTTGGCGGCTCTTGAAGCTGGAGTTGACGGTATAGATTTAGCAGCAGCTCCTGTTAGTGGTGGAACAAGTCAACCAGATATATTAACAATGCTCCACGCTGTAAAAGGAAAAGATTACGATTTAGGTGGACTTGAAGTTGAGAAAATTTTAAAATATGAAGACATTTTAAGAGATTGCCTAAAAGATTATTTCTTTCCACCAGAAGCTACACAAGTCTCTCCACTTATTCCTTTTTCTCCAATGCCAGGAGGCGCACTTACAGCAAATACTCAAATGATGAGAGATAACAATATACTTGACCGTTACACCGAAGTAGTTCGTGCTATGAGAGAAGTTGTAGAACTTGGAGGTTATGGCACAAGCGTTACACCAGTTTCTCAGTTTTACTTCCAACAAGCATTTAACAACGTTATGTTTGGAAAATGGGTAAAAATAGCAGAAGGTTATGGAAGAATGGTTCTTGGTTATTTTGGAAAAACTCCAGTAGAGCCAAACAAAGAGATTATAAAAAAAGCAAGCGAACAGTTAAAACTAGAGCCAACAACGGAAGATCCAGTTGATTTGGCTGATCGCGATATAACAAAAACCCTTCTATTTGTTAGACAACAGCTTGAAAAAGAGGGTATTGAAGAGAGTGAAGAAAATGTTTTCATAGCTGCTGCTTGTAGAGATAAAGGTATAGCTTACTTAAAAGGTGAAGCAAAGGTAAATGTTAGAAAAGTTGAAAAAGAGGATAAAAAAGCAGCACCAAAAGTTGTAACCTCTCTTGATAAAACGCCTTCAAGCTCATCTTATACAGTTGTTGTAAATGGAGAAAAATATAATGTTTTAGTTGCCGAGGGTTGTGATGTAAGTATCGATACAACTTCTATCTCAACAGCTTCAGCACCATCTCCAAAGCAAGAAACAAAAGAGGTTTCACACCAAGAAGCAAGTGAGCAAAAAATTACAAAAAGTAGTATTGATCCAAATGCTATACAGATAAAATCAGAACTTCCTGGAAATGTATCAAAAGTTTTTGTAAATGCTGGGGATGAGGTAAAAGAAGGACAAATACTCTTCTTGCTTGAAGCTATGAAAATGGAAACAGAGATAGCTGCGCCAAAGGCTGGAAAGATAAGCGCTATTTTTGTAACACCAGGACAAACGCTAGAACCAGGAACAGTTTTGGCAACAATGTAAATTTAGTAATAAAAATTATCGGTTACGATTAAGGTTTTTACTAATAAATATAGCCTATAATTTTGCAATTTAAAAAAATTATACTTAAAAAAGGTAAGACATGAGTTTACATGTAAATAAGATTGACAAGCTTGGACTTAAAAATATCAAAGAGGTATTTTACAATCTAAGCTATGATGAGCTATTTAAACATGAAGTAGCAAATAAAGAGGGTACGGTTACGGCAAATGGTACGTTTGCAGTTGATACAGGGATTTTCACAGGGAGAAGTCCCAAGGACAAATATTTTGTAAAACAAGACCCATCACAAAAATTTGTAGCATGGGGAAATATAAACAAACCAATCTCAAAAGAACTTTTCGACAAATTACTCAAAAAAGCACAAGATCAACTTTCAAATAAAAGTATATATATCCAAGATGCGTATTGTGGCTCAAGTAAAGATAGTAGAAAAAATGTTAGATTTGTAACTGAAGTAGCTTGGCAAGCTCACTTTGTAAAAAATATGTTTATCAGACCACGCACAGAAGAACTTAAAAACTTTGAACCAGATTTCGTTGTATATAACGCTTGTAAATGCGTAAACGAAGATTACAAAACTGACGGCTTAAACTCAGAAGTTTTCGTTATTTTTAACATAGAAGATAATATAGCGGTAATTGGTGGAACATGGTATGGCGGTGAGATGAAAAAAGGTATTTTTTCTATGATGAATTACTGGCTTCCACTTGAGGGCAAACTATCAATGCACTGCTCTGCAAACGTTGGCAAAGATGGAGATACGGCTCTATTTTTTGGGCTCTCTGGAACTGGTAAAACAACACTTTCAACAGACCCACAAAGAAAACTAATCGGCGATGATGAACATGGTTGGGATGAAAAAGGTGTTTTTAACTTTGAAGGCGGATGCTACGCAAAGTGTATAGATTTAAGTAAAGAAAATGAACCAGAAATTTACGGTGCGATTAGAAAAGATGCACTTTTAGAAAACGTTGTTATAAGTAAAGACGGTATTGTTGATTATTCAGATTCAAGTAAAACTGAAAATACAAGAGTATCTTATCCGATAGAACATATAGAAAACCATGAACCAAGCTTAAGTGCTGGACATCCAAAAAATATCATCTTCCTAACAGCTGATGCTTTTGGTGTTTTACCTCCAGTTTCAAAACTAAGTAAAGAGCAAGCTATGTACTACTTTCTAAGTGGTTACACAGCAAAGGTTGCAGGAACAGAGAGGGGCATAAAAGAGCCAGTTGCAACATTTAGCGCTTGTTTTGGCGAAGTATTTTTACCTCTTCATCCAACTGATTATGCAAAACTTTTAGGCGAAAAGATTGATGCTCATAAAGTAAATGTATTTTTAGTAAATACAGGCTGGAGTGGTGGTGTTTATGGTACTGGTAAACGTATGAGCATTAAAGCTACAAGAAGTTGTATAAATGCTATACTTGATGGAAGCATAAATAAATGCGAATTTGAAAAAATCCCTCTATTTAATCTAGACGTTCCAAAAGCACTAGCTGGCGTTGAGAGCAAAATATTAAATCCAAGAAATACTTGGGAAGATAAAGCGCTATATGATAAAACAGCAGAAAAATTAGCAAACATGTTTGTTGAGAACTTCAAAAAATATCTAAAATCTGATGCAAAATTTGACTACTCAAAAGCAGGACCAAAACTTTAAATCTACAAACACCCAAAATCTTTTTGGGTGTTTACATGTAACTACTTACTTTTAACTTTTCAAGGAAAAACAAAATGGCAAAATCACGCTCTGGCAGATTTGATAAAAGTGCGAGTGAACTTTTAAATATCTTTAACGCTTCACTTCCATTTGACAAAAAGCTTTATGCTGAGGATATAAAAGGCTCCATTGCTCACGCAACTATGCTTGGTTCTAGAGGTATTTTAACAAAAGATGAAGTGAAAAAAATCGTAGATGGATTAAAAGTTGTTAAAGATGAGATAGAAAATGGTAAGTTTGTTTTTGATATAAGTGATGAAGATATTCATATGGCAGTTGAAAAAAGACTTAGCGAAATCATAGGCAATGAAACAGGTGGAAGACTTCACACTGCAAGAAGTAGAAATGACCAAGTTGCACTTGATTTTAGACTCTATGTGCAAAAAAACACACTAGAATTATCGCTGCATTTAAAAGAACTTATAAAAACATTGCTTGATATTTCAAAAGAACATACAACGACTTTGCTTCCTGGAATGACTCATCTTCAACACGCTCAACCTATAAACTTTGCTTTTCACATGTTAGCTTACGTTTCTATGTTTAAAAGAGATGTTGAAAGATTTGAAGCTTCATACAAAAGAAATGATTACTTGCCTCTTGGTTGTGCTGCACTTGCTGGAACGGTTTATGATATAGACAGAGAGGAAGTTGCAAAACTTTTAGGATTTAACTCTGTTAGTGTTAACTGTCTTGATACGGTTAGTGATAGAGACTTTGCATTGGAGATTTTATTTAACATTTCAACTCTTATGATGCACATATCACGCTTAGCCGAAGAGATGATACTTTGGTCAAGTTCCGAGTTTAGATTTATAACTTTAAGTGATGAGTATTCAACAGGAAGTTCAATCATGCCACAGAAAAAAAATCCAGATGTTCCAGAACTTCTGCGTGGAAAAAGTGGTAGAGTTTTTGGAAATTTGTTGGGACTTTTGGTTGTGCTAAAAGGCTTGCCACTTGCTTACAATAAAGATATGCAAGAGGATAAAGAGGGCGTTTTTGATAGTGTTGAGAGTGCAAATATATGTATAAAAATTTTAGATAAAGCACTTCAAACTATGACTATAAACAAAGAAAATATGAAAAAAGCTTGTGCTATTGGACATTTAAGTGCTACGGATTTGGCTGATTATTTGGTGAAAAAATGTGATATTGCATTTCGTGAGGCACATCACATAACAGGAAGTGCAGTTGCATATGCTGAAAAACTAGGAATTGACATATCGCAGATGAGTGCTAAAGAGTTACAAAAAGTGGATTCAAGAATTGGTAAAGATGTAACGAAGTTTTTAAGCTTAGAAGCTTCTATGAATGCAAGAAACTCATTTGGAGGAACAGCCACATCTTCAACTATAAATCAGATAAAGATTTTTGAAGAGTGGCTAGAAAAAGCTAAATAAACTTTTTACTCTCAGCGTCAGCTAGGTTTGGCCAAGAGAGTTTTGCTCCGCCAAGTAGATGAAAATGCAGGTGCATAACCTCTTGCCCTCCATTTTCTCCATTATTTGTTATAAGTCTATAACCACTTTTATCAAGTCCCATAAATTTTGCAACTTCTTGAGTAAAGCTTGCCATTTGTGCAAGCAGTTCGGCAGGAGCGCTTTGAAAGTTTTTAACTTCAACTTTTGGGATGATTAAGATATGAATTGGTGCTTTTGGGTTTATATCATGAAAAGCTAAGCAATCATCGTTTTCAAGCACTTTGTTGCAAGGAATTTCACCTTTAATTATTTTAGAAAAAATTGTACTCATTTTTTATCCTTTACATGTAAACTGTTTTTGTAATTTTATGTAAAAATTCTTTAAAACATAGCATTATTATGTATAAGTTTTAACCATAGTATAATGAAGATTCTTATAAAATAATAGATTTTAAAATTTGTACATAAGGCAAGTTACGTTGAAAGAGTTAGAAAAAAGCATAAATGAGTGCGATTCTATAAAAGAATTAGAAAAATTAAGAGTTAGTGTATTTGGCAAAAAAGGTTACTTTGCTGCAGAGTTTGCTAAGCTTAAAGAGTTAGATGGGCAAGAAAAGATAGATTTTGCTCAAAATTTAAATACTTTAAGAGATAATTTAAACAATCTTATAAATACCAAAAAAGAGATTTTAGAAAAAAGTGAATTAGAAGCTTCTATGCAAAAAGATGCAGTTGATGTAACTCTCTTTAATAGCACTGCAAATGTAGGCGCACTTCATCCTGTTATGGATACTATGGATAAGATTATAGAGTATTTTGTATCTATGAATTTTTCGGTAGAAGATGGACCACTTGTTGAAGATGATTTTCACAACTTTGAAGCTTTAAATTTACCAAAATTTCATCCAGCACGCGACATGCAAGACACTTTTTACTTTAAAGATAGTATGCTTTTGCGTACTCATACTTCGCCAGTTCAAGCAAGAACGATGCTAAGTCAAACTCCACCAATTCGTATGATTTGTCCGGGCCCTGTATTTAGACCAGATTTAGACTTAACTCACACGCCAATGTTTCATCAAATAGAGGGGTTGGTGGTTGACAAAAAAGGCGTTGTATCTTTTGCAAATTTAAAATCAATCCTAGAAGAGTTTTTAGTTTACATGTTTGGAGATGTAAAAGTGCGTTTCCGCCCAAGCTTTTTCCCATTCACCGAACCAAGTGCAGAGGTTGACATAAGCTGTATTTTTTGTGGAGGAGATGGTTGTAGAGTTTGTTCTCACACAGGTTGGCTTGAAGTTTTAGGATGTGGAAGCGTTGATTCAAACGTATTTAAAGCAGTTGGTTATAAAAATGTCAGCGGATATGCTTTTGGACTTGGAGTCGAGAGATTTACAATGTTACTACACAAAATACCGGATTTACGTTCTTTGTTTGAGGGAGATATAAGATTATTGGAGCAATTTAAATGATAGTTACAAAAAATTGGTTAAAAGAGTGGATTGATATTAGCTCCATAAGTACAGATGAACTTTGCAAAACTCTAAATGATATCGGACTTGAGATTGACAGTGTAACAAAACACAAAATGCCAGAATACTGTGTAGTTGGATATGTAAAACAAAGAGTACAACATCCTGATGCTGATAAGCTTAGTGTTTGCACGGTTGATGTTGGAAGTGAGATTGTTCAAATCGTTTGTGGTGCAAAAAATGTAGCAGAGGGGCAATTTGTAGCGGTTTCACTAGTTGGTGCAAAACTTCCAAATGGACTTGAAATTAAAAAAGCAAAACTAAGAGGCGTTGAATCTTGTGGTATGATTTGCTCTTCAACTGAACTTGGACTTCCAAAGATAAATGATGGCATTATGATTTTAAGTGTTGGAAGTTACAAATTTCCAGCAGGAACCGCGCTTCGTGAGATTCCAGAATTAAATGATGATGTTATTGAGATAGGACTTACTCCAAATAGAGGTGATTGCTTAAGTATTCACGGAGTTGCAAGAGATTTAAGTGCTGCTCTAAATTTAAAAGTTAAAACTCCAGCAGCCTTAGAAGATGATGTAAGTCAGATAGGAATCGGAAGAGTTTTAGATTTACGAGTTGTTGATAAGATAAACTCATCACTTGTATATAAAGTTATCTATCCAAAAGAGTTAAAAAGCAATCTAACCATTGATTTAAGACTTGCATTTGTTGGGATTGATGCAAAAAGTGTTATTGATAAACACTTAAGCTATTCAACTCACGCCTCAGGAGTTATCCTAAGAGCATACAAAGGTGATTTATTTGTAAAAGATGAAGATGGAAAAGTTGATATAATCATTAAAAAAGATACAAATGGTCTTGATATAGTTTGTGCAGAAAACACACTCTCTTGTGTTGGTGTTTTTCAAGAAAAAGAGACAAAAGCCAACGATGATGATAAGTTTTTAATCATTGAAGCTAGTTATATAAATCCTGAATTTTTAGCAAATCATGGCGCTAGAGAGATAAAAAAGGCTGATAGCTATCTATATAGAACACTAAGAGGAAGTGAACCTGAGCTTTGTTTTGGTATCAACTTTTTAGGTTATCTCTTTAATACAACTTCAAAGGTTGGAATCCTTGCAGGAACTCAGCAAATCGTTGAAGATAAAGAGTTAAGAAGAGTAAATGTAGATATTGATGATATGTTTTCAATCATAGGCAAAGAGTTACCAAGAGTTGAAATTATAGATATATTAAATAGACTTGGGTTTAAAACTCTTGTAAAACCAGAGCAAAACTTGATAAGTGTGGAAGTGCCACATTTTAGACATGATGTTGAAAATATGCAAGATA
>JBKECC010000132.1:0-27041 GCA_047974135.1 Campylobacteraceae bacterium
ATGGGGAAAATTCGTGTTGTTTTTATGGGAACACCAAGTTATGCAACGGAAATTTTAAAAGCTCTGCTAAAAGAGGAAAATTTTGAAATTTGTGCACTTTTTACGCAAAGCGACAAACCAGCAAATAGAGGAAAACTTTTAACTCCACCTCATATAAAATCTTTTGTATTGGAAAATTATCCAGATATCCCTATATATCAACCAACTTCTATACGTGATGAAGAGACTAAAAATATTTTAAAATCTTACAATCCAGACTTTATAGTTGTTGCAGCGTATGGAAAAATACTCCCTTTAGATATTTTAAATATAGCGCCTTGTATCAATCTTCACGCTTCTCTTTTACCAAAATATAGAGGTGCCAGTCCTATACAATATACAATCTTAAATGATGATAGTTTTGGTGGTGTTACTGCTATGAAAATGGAGCAAGGTTTAGACAGTGGAGAGATGCTTGGCTACACTTATGTAAATGCAAAAGGTGTTGATGTAAACACACTTTTTGATGAATTGTCTAAAAAAGCATCAAAATTAACTATAAAAATATTAAATAATTACAATAAAATTTTACATGTAAAACAAAATGATGCTCAAGTTTCATTTGCAAGAAAAATCGTTAAAGAAGATGGTCTTTGTGATTTTACCTTTACATGTAAAGAGTTAACTCAAAAGTTTTTAGCTTATAATCCTTGGCCGGGACTGTATTTACAAAATGGCATAAAACTAAAAGCTTTTACATGTAAACAGCAAAAACATAACTTTAAAATTGGCGAGATTGTAAGCATAAACGATACGAGCATAGAAGTTGCTTGTTATGATGGGTTTGTAAATATAACAAGGCTAAATCCACCTTCAAAGCAAGAGATGAATGCGGCAGATTTTATAAGAGGAAAAAGGATAGAGGTTGGAAATACGCTTAATTGACGAAATCCCCTCAACTCACAATTTTCTAACAAATGCTGTAAGAAATGGTGACATAACAACACCTTTAGCTATTTATGCCAAAAAGCAAACTGCTGGGGTTGGAAGTCGCGGGAATGATTGGATTGGGCAAGAGGGAAATCTCTTCTTGACATTTTGTATAGAATTTGAAAGTTTGCCAAAAGATTTGCCAAGTGCTTCAACTTCCATATATTTTTCAACCCTTATGCTTGAAATTTTAAAAACACATGGCTCGCTTGCTTGGCTTAAGTGGCCAAATGATTTTTATGTTGGTGACAAGAAAATTGGTGGACTTATAACGACAAAGATAAATGATTTTATGGTTGTATCTATCGGTGTGAATCTAATTCAAACAAGTAATAAATTTTGTGTACTTGATATAAATATAACGGCTACTGATTTGGTAAACGAATTTATACCATCACTAAAAAATTTTCCTTCATGGAAGCATATTTTTAGTAAATATAAGTTAGAATTCCACCTCAGTCAAAATTTTTTTGCACATGTAGATGGAAAAAAAGTTCATCTCAGCAAGGCTTTGCTTTGCGATGATGGCTCGATTGAGATAGAAAAGAAGAAGGTGTATAGTCTAAGATGAGTGAAATTATTGCTATTGCCAACCAAAAAGGTGGCGTTGGAAAAACAACTACTGCTGTCAACCTTGCTGCATCACTTGCAACTGCAGGTAAAAAAGTACTTTTAATCGATATTGACCCACAATCAAACGCAACAACGGGACTTGGCTTTCATAGAAACGAACTAGAATTTAACATATATCACGTACTTATTGGACGCAAAAAACTCTCTCAAGTTATCCTAAAAACTGAAATTTCTACACTATTTTTAGCACCAGCAAACATTGGTCTTGTTGGAGTTGAAAAAGAGTTTTATGATAATAATACAAAAGGTAGAGAGTTAATCTTAAAAAATGCCATAGAAGAAGTAAGAGAAGATTATGATTTTATTATCATCGACTCACCTCCTGCGCTTGGAAGCGTTACAGTAAATGCTCTTGGTGCTGCAACATCTGTTATCATTCCTATACAATGTGAATTTTTTGCATTAGAAGGCTTGGCACAACTTTTAAACACTGTAAAACTCATCAAAAAAACTATAAATCCTGCACTTGAAATTAGAGGCTTCCTGCCAACTATGTATAGCACACAAAATAACCTCTCACGTCAAGTTTTTGCAGACTTACAACAACACTTCAATAACAAACTTTTTATTGACAAAGAGAGTAACTCCTTTGTTGTTATACCAAGAAATATAAAATTAGCAGAGTCTCCAAGCTTTGGAAAACCTATAATTTTATATGATGATAAATCAGCAGGCTCTTTAGCGTATCAAGGTCTTGCACAATCAATTATGGCGAGTTAATATATGGCAAAAAAAGCATTAGGCAGAGGACTTGGAGCAATTTTTGAAGATGTTGAAGAAGCTTATAGACAAGAGTTTCAACAAGATTCAAGTGGTGTACAAGAGATAGATGTAAACATAATCGTACCAAATCCTTATCAACCTCGTCTAGTTTTTAAAGAAGATGCCCTAAAAGATCTCTCAAACTCCATAAAACAACATGGACTTCTTCAACCAATCATAGTTATAAAAAAAGATAGTGGCTTTATGCTACTTGCTGGTGAGAGAAGATTAAAAGCTACAAAAATGGCTGGTTTTTCTACCATAAAAGCCATCATTGCAGATTATGAATCAGATAAACTTCGCGAACTTGCCCTTATTGAAAACATTCAAAGAGAAGATTTAAACCCTATTGAACTTGGAAAATCATACCAAGAACTCATTGAAGAGTACAATATAACTCAAGAAGGATTATCTGAAATAGTTCACAAAAGTAGAGCTCAAATCACAAATACTATAAGACTTTTATCTCTTTTGGATAAAACAAAAGATTTGATAAGTGAAGGTAAAATCTCTCAAGGCCATGCAAAAGTCTTAGTAGGTCTTGATAAAATTGACGAAGAGACTATAGTAAACACAATCCTTGGACAGCACTTAAGTGTAAGAGAAACTGAAAACCTTGTAAAACAGGTAAAATCAGGAACAAAACCAGAAGCAAAAACAAAAAAATTATCTCAAAATTCTGATTCTCTTTCTACTTTAGGCTTATTAACCGAAAAACTATCTAGCTTTGGATTGAAAACTAAAATAAAAAATAATTCTTTAACGATAAACTTCAAAAATCAAAGAGAGGTAGAAAATTTCATCGAAATGCTTAAATAATTTTTTTCTTTAATGAAAATTTTTTGTTTAAGATGATAAAATTTCCCGCTTTTATTTTGTATATCATTAATGTTTTACATGTAAAATGTTTTGCGTTACAAAATTAAGTTTATTTTTGGATTATTAACTTTAAAAATTAAGGAGACATACTATAATGTTAGACTTTGACCCAGTCATTTTTTGCTCTACCATTGTTGCTTTCTTATTTCTTTTAATTGTTTTAAATCAAATTCTTTATAAACCACTACTTGGCTTCATGGATAATAGAGATGAGACAATTAAAAAAGATTTAGAAGATGCAAGCAAAAATTCAAGTGATGTTGGTGTATATCACGACGAAGCAAATAAAATTTTGTTAGATGCTAAAAACAAAGCATTAGAAGTAAGACTAGCTTTAATCTCAAAAGCAAAAGAGGAAGCTACTCAAAAGCTAAATGACAAAAAGTCAAAACTTGAAGCTTCTTATGAGTCGTTTACGAACTCACTAGTAAAAGAGAAGCAAGAGTTAAAAGACGGCCTTCTTGGTAGTATGCCAGCTTTTCAAGATGGCATAAAAAATAAACTCGCTCAAATTTAAAGGTGGATAATGTTTAAATATATTTTTATGGTAACAATTCCTGTACTTGCTTTTGCAGCAGGTGATGGTGAAGCAAAAACAGACATTTTCCCAAGAGTTATAAACTTCTTAATTTTTGCTGCTATTGCTTATTATCTTCTTGCAAACAGACTAAAACTTTTCTTTACAAATAGAAAAAACTCTATCGCTGATAGACTTGATGCTATACAAAAAAAGTTAAGAGAATCAGAGCAAGAGAAGGAAAAAGCTAAAGAAAAAGTCGAAGAAGCAAAGGTAAATGCAAAAGCATTTTTAGCATCTTCAGAAAAAGAGAATGAACTCTTGCTTGCTAAAATTGCGGCTGATCTTGACAACGAGATGAATAATTTAGAAAAATCTCAAAATGATCAAATGGATATTGAGAGAAGAAAAATGACAAGAGCCGTTATAAATGAAGTTCTTGACGAACTCTTTAAAAGCGAAGCAGCTTCTATCGATAGAAAAAAATTTATTGATATAGTTCTCAAAAAGGTTGCATAATGAGTAGTGAAATAGCAAAAAAATATGTAAAAGCTCTTATGCAGAGTTTTGATGAAAAGAAGTTAAAAACAGTAGAAGATATGCTTGGTGAAATTACTACAGCTTTCAATGACACAAAATTTATAACTATTCTTTCTTCAACAGATATAAAAGAGACAAGAAAAAGAGAGTTGATTTTATCATTTTTAGACACCAAAGATGAAAAGATTATAAACTTCTTCTCACTACTTAGTGAAAATGGAAGATTACTTTTAATCCCTGCTATTTTTGATGAGTTAAAACTTCAAATATCTATAAAACATAATATCTTCGTAGGTAAAGTTATAAGTGATACAAAAGTTCCAGCAGAAAAAGTAAAAGAGTTAGAAAATAGTTTCAGTAAAAAATTTGGTGCAACCATAAAGTTAGAGTCTGTAGTTTCTGATTATCCAGGAATCAAAATTCAACTTGATGACCTTGGTATTGAATCAAGTTTTTCATTAGATAGACTAAAAGCTCAATTAACTGAGCATATTTTAAAAGCAATATAATAAAAGAATTAAGGAGTAATAAAAGTGACTACTAAAATTAAAGCTGATGAGATTAGCTCTATAATTAAAGAGAGGATTGAAAATTTTAATCTTAGCGTTGACATAGAAGAGACGGGGAAAGTTATCTCTGTTGCAGACGGTGTTGCAAACGTTTATGGTTTGAACAACGTTATGTCAGGTGAAATGGTTGAATTTGAAAATGGCGAAAGAGGATTAACACTTAACCTTGAAGAGTCAAGTGCTGGTATCGTTGTTCTTGGTAAGGGCGAAGGTATCTATGAGGGACAATCAGTAAAAAGACTTGGTAAGCTTTTACGTGTTCCAGTTGGTGATGCTATCATTGGTCGTGTTGTTAACTCACTTGGTGACCCAATCGATGCAAAAGGGCCAATCGATACAAAAGAAACAAGATTCGTTGAAGAAAAAGCACCTGGTATTATGGCTAGAAAATCTGTTCATCAACCACTTCAAACAGGACTAAAAGCAATCGATGCACTTGTTCCAATTGGTAGAGGACAAAGAGAGCTTATCATTGGTGACAGACAAACTGGAAAAACTACAGTTGCAGTTGATACAATCATTAACCAAAAAGGTCAAGATGTTGTATGTATATATGTTGCAATTGGACAAAAACAATCAACAGTAGCTCAAGTTGTAAAAAGATTAGAAGAGCACGGTGCTATGGATTATACAATCATTGTAAATGCTGGTGCAAGTGATTCTGCTGCTTTACAATACCTAGCTCCTTATGCTGGTGTTACAATGGGTGAATATTTTAGAGATAATGGAAGACACGCTCTTATAATTTATGATGACTTAACAAAACACGCTATTGCTTACCGTGAAATGTCACTAATTTTACGCCGTCCTCCAGGTCGTGAAGCTTATCCAGGTGACGTTTTTTATCTACACTCAAGACTTTTAGAGAGAGCTGCTAAAGTAAATGATAGCCTAGGTGCTGGTTCATTAACTGCGTTACCAATCATTGAAACACAAGCTGGAGACGTTTCTGCTTATATTCCAACAAATGTTATTTCTATTACTGACGGACAAATCTTCTTAGAGACTGACCTATTTAACTCAGGTATTCGCCCAGCTATCAACGTTGGTTTATCAGTTTCACGTGTTGGTGGTTCAGCTCAAATCAAAGCAACAAAACAAGTTGCAGGAACTCTAAGACTTGACCTTGCTCAGTATAGAGAGCTTCAAGCATTTGCTCAATTTGCAAGTGACCTTGATGAGGCAAGTAGAAAACAACTTGAGCGTGGACAAAGAATGGTTGAATTATTAAAACAACCTCCATATTCTCCGCTTCCTATTGAAAACCAAGTAATTATTATTTATGCTGGAACAAGAGGATTTTTAGATGATATAGCAGTAAGTGAAATTAGTAAATTTGAAAATGATTTATATCCATTTATTGAAGCTAAATACTCTGAACTATTAGAGCAAATCAGAACTAAAAAGGCACTAGATAAAGATCTTGAAAACACATTAATAAAAGCATTGAACGAATTTAAAGCAACTTTTGTAGTGAAATAAGGGCTAAATTATGTCAAACCTAAAAGAGATAAAGAGAAAGATAAAAAGTGTTCAGAACACGCAAAAAACTACGCGTGCTATGAAACTTGTATCTAGCTCAAAACTACGCAAAGCAGAAAAAGCTGCTAAGCAATCAAGGGTTTATGCTCAAAAAATTAATGAGTTACTATCTGAAATTTCTCAAAAATTTGGACAATTTGTTGCAAATGGAGGAGAAGATAGTAAGTTTTTTAACACTAAAGTTGAACCAAAGACTGTTGATATCATCTTTGTTACCGCGGATAAAGGTTTATGTGGCGGTTTCAACGTTCAAACAATCAAAGCAGTTAAAAACTTGATGGAAGAGTATAAAACCAAAAAAGTTAAAGTAAGGCTTAGAGCAGTTGGCAGAAAAGGGATTGATTACTTCTCGTTTCAAGATGTGCCACTACTTGAAAAATATGTTGGGGTATCTTCTGCTCCATCATATGAAAAAGCTATAGAGATTATCACAAACGCTGTTGAAGATTTTATGCAAAACGTAACAGACAAAATCATCTTAGTTCACAACGGTTATCTAAACATGATTTCTCAAGAATTAAAGATAACTGATGTGTTACCAGTTGATCCTCCTGCTGCATCAACAGAGGCTATTGATGAGTCAAAATCTCTGCTTGTAACTGAGCCAGAAGATAATGATAAGATAATTGAAGAGTTAATGAGAAAGTATCTTGAATACAACATGTACTACTCTTTGATTGATTCATTAGCTGCTGAGCATAGTGCAAGAATGCAAGCGATGGATAGTGCTACAAACAATGCTAAAGAGAGAGTTAAAAAACTTACCATCTCTTACAACAAAGCAAGACAAGAGTCTATTACTACTGAGTTAATTGAGATTATCAGTGGTATGGAATCTATGAAATAAACATAAGAAGATTTAAGGAGAAAGATTTATATGAATGGTGTAATTAGTCAAATCCTAGGTCCTGTCGTTGATGTTGACTTTAAAGACAGTCTGCCTAAGATAAACGAAGCGATCGTAGTAAACTACGACGTTGAAGGTGCAAAGAAAAAGTTAGTTCTTGAAGTTGCAGCTCACCTTGGTGACAACCGCGTTAGAACCATTGCTATGGATATGACAGAAGGTTTAACAAGAGGAATTGAAGCAGTAGCGACAGGAGCTCCTATAAAAGTTCCAGTTGGTGAAAAAGTTCTTGGTCGTATCTTAAACGTTATCGGCGATGTTGTTGATGAGGGCGAACCAATTGAAGCAGATGTTAAATGGTCTATATATAGAGATCCTCCTGCATTTGAAGAACAAAGTACAAAATCAGAAGTTTTTGAAACTGGTATCAAAGTAGTTGACCTTCTTGCTCCTTATTCAAAAGGTGGTAAAGTTGGATTATTTGGTGGTGCTGGTGTTGGTAAAACGGTGATTATTATGGAGCTTATCCACCACGGTGCGTTTAAACACAGTGGTTACTCAGTATTCGCTGGTGTTGGAGAGAGAACAAGAGAGGGAAATGACCTTTATCATGAAATGAAAGAATCCAACGTTTTGGATAAAGTTGCCCTATGCTATGGACAAATGAACGAACCACCTGGAGCAAGAAACAGAGTTGCACTAACTGGTCTTACAATCGCTGAATATTTTAGAGATGAAATGGGTCTTGACGTTTTGATGTTTATCGACAATATCTTTAGATTTTCTCAATCAGGTTCAGAGATGTCAGCTCTTCTTGGACGTATTCCTTCAGCGGTTGGTTATCAACCAACACTTGCAAGTGAAATGGGTAAATTACAAGAGAGAATTACATCAACCAAAAAAGGTTCAATTACATCAGTTCAAGCTGTTTACGTACCAGCTGATGACTTAACTGACCCTGCTCCTGCAACAGTTTTTGCTCACCTTGATGCAACTACAGTTTTAAGTCGTTCTATTGCAGAAAAAGGTATTTATCCAGCGGTTGATCCACTTGACTCAACATCAAGAATGCTTGATCCACAAATCTTAGGTGAAGAGCATTATAAAATTGCACGTGGTGTTCAAGCAATTCTTCAAAAATATAAAGATTTGCAAGATATCATAGCAATTCTTGGTATGGATGAGTTAAGCGAAGAAGACAAAATGGTAGTTGAGCGTGCAAGAAAAATAGAAAAATTCCTATCTCAACCATTCTTCGTTGCCGAAGTATTTACAGGAAGCCCAGGAAAATATGTTACACTTGAAGAGTCAATGTCAGGATTTAAGGGAATCATCGAAGGAAAATATGATCATTTACCTGAAAATGCTTTTTACATGGTTGGAAATATTGACGAAGCAATCGCTAAGGCTGAAAAGTTAAAAGCATAATTTTGTCCAAAAGGAATTAATTAATGAATACTTTAAAATTAGAAATTGTAACTCCTGAAGGACTTATATTTTCTGGAAATATCAAATCCGCTACCTTTCCTGGAACTGAGGGCGAGTTTGGTGTTTTACCAGAACATGCCGCTTTGATGACAGCATTAAAAGCTGGAGTTATCGAAGTAGAACATGAAAGTGGAAAAAAAGAAGCTATAGCTATAAGCTGGGGATATGTTAAAGTAGATGAACAAAAAACTATGGTTTTAGCAGAAGGTGCTGTTGCCATAGGTGGAGATAGCGAGAGCGAAATCTCCTCATCTCTTGAAGCTGCTAAAAAGCTTATAGAGAGCATGAATGGAACTGATGTTGCCGTTGCTATGGCAAAAGTTGAATCGTTTTCAAGGAAATCTTTTTAATAATGTCAAACTTTAGCTCTTTTTATAGTTATATTGAAAATAGCCATCCAATAACTTGGTTTGTTTTGGTTTGGCTATCTTTTTATTTTATACTCACTTTTACTATCTTTATTGGTAGAAAAATATATCTTATGAGTTGGAAGAGAAGAGAAAATGATTCTCTTGAAGCAATGCTTATTGGCTCTAAAAGACCAAAGTCAACATCTATTTTGAGTAAATGCACAGTTAGCACTATTTCTCCAAATCTTATCTGTGTTTGTAAAAATATCGCAGAAAAAAATGCAACAACTGGTCTTTCTTGGTTATCAATCATAGCTTCAACTTCCCCTTTTATAGGACTTTTTGGAACTGTTGTATCTATACTTGAAACTTTCTCAAAACTTGGACAAAGTTCAACTGCCTCTATTAGCATTATAGCTCCAGCAATCAGTGAAGCATTGATAGCAACAGCTGCTGGTATATTTGTTGCAATTCCAGCATATACATTTCACATAATTCTAAAAAGAAATGGGTATGATGTTTTAGCCACTATACAAAGACAGATTGACTTACTTCTGTCAGACAGTTTTGAAAAAGAGAAAGCAGAGAAGCAGAACAAAAATGTTTAACTGGGATGAAACACCTGAACTAAACATAACCCCTCTTGTAGATGTTATGTTGGTTCTTTTAGCTATTTTGATGGTTACAACGCCAATCATGATTTTTGAAGAGAAGATAACTCTGCCTGATGGTTCAAAATCATCAACGGTAAATAAGCTTCCAACTTTAGAAGTTAGGGTTGATAAAAGCAAAAATGTTTATATAAATAAAGATAGATTTGAACTCAAAAGCTTTCCTGATAACATGGTTTTATTATCAAACAAATATGACAGAAATACAACAGTTTATATAAGAGCTGACAAAGAGCTTTTATACCAAGATGTTATGTTTGTAATTAAATCATTAAAAGAGTCTGGCTTTTTACATGTAGCTTTAGAGACAAGCGGGTAAAAGTTTACATGTACAATTCTAACAAATACTATATTGTTGGTTTTTTTATCTCTCTTTTTTTGTATGCTGGTTTGATTGTTGGACTTGAACTTCAGTTTAAATCTATAAGCAAAACTTATGAGAGATTTACTGCCAAAAAAGATAACTTTTTAAGTGTAACTTTGGTTGAGAGAAAAGACGTACCAAAACAATCTACACCAAAAGAGGAACCAAAACAACCTCAAGGCTCTTCAACACCAAAACAGACAACACAAAGTGTTTTAAGTCTTTTTCAAAATATAGATACAAAAAATCTTCCAAAAGATCAAGTTAAAGTTGAACCAAAACCGCAAGAGGTTGCAAGCAGGCTAAAAGGTAAAAACAACAATGAGCCAAAAAGTAGTGCAAAATCATTGCTTGAAACTCTTGATCTTAAAAATCAATCGAACTTCAATTCAACCTCTTCAAATGCAAAATTTGATGAGTTTAAAGGTGGAGTTACTGACATTTTAGATGCAAATTGGCAACAAACAATAGACACTATTTCTGGGCTTGAATCTATAGTTATGGTTATTATAAATTCATTGGGTGATTTTAGTTATACTATCACCTCTTTGTCAAGAAATGACCTATTTAATCAAAAATTGGTTGGCTTCTTAGAAAAGATGAAAAATGAAAAATTTCCCCCATGCCCTACTTCTAAAGAGTGCAGGTTTGAGATAAAATTTAAAGATTTATTGGAGTAACAAATGAAGAAAATACTGTTTTTATTTATCTGCTTTACTAGTTTTCTATTTGCAGATGCAACGATAGAAATTATAAAAAGAATGGATAAATTGCCAACTATTCAATTGCAAGATGCTAGCGGGGAATTTATCGATTCAGATTTTAAAAACAAGTTTTACAAAGTTTTACTAGCAGACTTTAAAGTTACTACATATTTTGAAGTTTTAGAAAATTATACACAAGTTAATTATGATGACATATATAGAAGTGGTACTTCTCAAAATGATTTAAAAGCAGATATCATCTTAAGATATAAACTCTCAATCGCACCAGATAACTCAATACTTGCAACCGTGAGATTGATTGATTCAAGAAATGCAAAACTAAAAAATGAGAGAGTTTATAAAATCTCAAAAATGACAAATTATCCATTTTTAGCTCACACGGTAACCATGAGTATTGTTGAAAGTCTTGAATTACCAAAAATTGATTGGATGGGAAGACATATCATCTTTTCAAGATATACATCACCAAAAGAGAGTGAGATAGTTATAGCAGATTATACACTCACATTTCAACAAGTTTTAGTAAAAGGCGGGTTAAATATTTTCCCAAAATGGGCAGATAACACTCAAGATAGTTTTTACTACACATCATATAACTTAGCAAAACCAACACTTTATAAAATCACTTTAAAAACTGGCGCTAGAGAACAAATCATAAGCAGCAATGGTATGCTTGTAGTCTCGGATGTAAGCAAAGATACTAATCGCTTACTTTTAACAATGGCTCCAAAAGATCAAACAGATATTTACATGTACAACTTAAGAAATAAACAATTAACACAAATAACAAACTTTTCTGGTGTTGATATAAGTGGTAGCTTTATAGAAGATGAATCAAAGATTATCTTTGTTTCAGACAGACTTGGCTATCCAAATATCTTCGCACAAAAGATAGGTGAAACAAGAGTTGAACAAATGGTATATCACGGAAGAAACAATGCGGCAGCATCAACATTTGGAAATTATATAGTTTATTCAAGCCGTGATAAATCAAGTGAATTTAGTGGACAAACTTTTAACCTTTATCTAATCTCAACAAAAACTGACTATATAAGGCAGCTGACAGCAACAGGAAAAAATCTCTACCCAAGATTTTCAAATGATGGTGAAAGTGTTATCTTCATAAAAGAGTTTGCAAGTGAGAGTGCTATAGGAATTATAAGATTGGGCGCAAACAAGAGTTTTCATTTCCCACTCAGAGCTGGTAAAATCCAGTCTATTGATTGGTAAATGTTTAAAAATATGGTAAAATTTTAAGTTTAAAATTTCACAAAAGGATTATTTCATGAAAAAGTTA
This sequence comes from Campylobacteraceae bacterium, assembly GCA_047974135.1. Taxonomy (GTDB): domain Bacteria; phylum Campylobacterota; class Campylobacteria; order Campylobacterales; family Campylobacteraceae; genus JAIRQK01. The sequence goes on from JBKECC010000132.1 coordinate 12,154, forward strand.
GTGTTGGTTTTCGTAACCTCATTTATTGGTCTATTTTTATTAACTGGTTGTCCTCAAAAAACACCTTCAATCGATGTAACAACAAAAGATACTGGTGCTTCTTCAACTGTTGCTGATTCTGGAGTTTCTGGAATTGGTGGTATTGATAAAGAGAGTGTTTCAAGTGAAGAGTTAGCAAGCAGACTTGCTAAATTGATAGCGCAAATTGAACAAAATTCACAAAAAATTTATTTTGACTTCGACCAATTTTCAATCAGACCTGACATGCAAGCAGTAATTGCTGAAAATGCAAAACTTTTTAACTTAGTTGACGCTCAAGCTTTAACTATAAAAGTTGAAGGAAACTGCGATGAGTGGGGAACTGACGAGTATAACTATGCATTAGGACTTAAACGTGCTAAAAGCGTAAAAGATGCATTAATTGCTCAAGGTGTAAGTGAAAACAGAGTAACAATAGTAAGTTACGGCGAAAGTAATCCAACATGCACAAGCCAAACTAAAGAGTGTTGGGATAAAAATAGAAGAGCTGAATTTAAGCTACTTCCATAAATCATGAAAAATAAATACATAATCTTGCCACTATTTTTAGTGGCAACCTCTCTCTTTTCTCAAGAACCTTCTGCTTTTGATGCTGGAAATATAAATATACAAAATCCTTATGGCTTAACCCAAAACGAAAAAGAACTTTTAGATATTAAAAACAGAGTATCCGCTTTAAACAAAGAGGTTGGAAGTATAAAAATCCAATCAAATAGTGCAAGTGAGCAAGTTGAGGGTGTTCGTTCAGTGTTTGATAGTCTAGGATTAAAGATATCAAATATCGAACAATCAGTAAATGAATTAAAATTCTCAAATAGTGAGTCAAATGCAACTTTAGATGGTTTACATAAAGAGATTAATGAATTAAAAGTGTATGTTGAAGAAAGTAGAGACATTCAGGCTAAAAATCAAGAGAGTGTAAAACAGGTTTTAACAAAGCTAACCACTCTAGTTGATAATATGAATAAAAACTATATTCCAAGAAAAGAGTATGCTGAATTAGAAAAAAGAGTGCTTGCACTTGAGAGCAAAAAAGTAGCTGCAGCTGCAGCATCGACTCTCTCTTCTATGAATGGAGTGGATTTACAAACTATAGGCGAAGAGTTTTTTGCCAAAAAAGAGTATAAAGAAGCAAAGCCATATTTTGAAGAGATGTTAGCTAAAAACTACAAACCTGCAAGAAGTAACTTTGTACTTGGTGAAATCGCGTATTTTGCTGGTGAATACTCAAATGCTATAACTTACTACAAAAAAAGTGCTGAGCTTTTTGATAAAGCTGAATGGATGCCAAAACTTATGTATCATACAGCTATATCTTTTGATAAAATTAGTGACACCGCTAATGCTAACCAATTTTACAATGCACTAAAATCTTCATATCCAGAGTCTGAAGAAGCAAAAGCAGCACCAAATAGAAAATAACCATTTATCACTTTACATGTAAAGTGATAAATCTTAAAATATCAAACCTTCACTATTGTCTTGTATTTATAAAAAACACTTTTTATACCATAATGAATAAAAAGTAATTTATTACTTTTTCTTGTGCGTTGCGACAAAAATCGTTAAAAAATTTGAGCGAAAAAGCGTTAAGAAAAACAAATGTTTGAGGTATTTCCGAGTTTTTGTTTTTTAGCTTTTGAGTGATAATTTTAGGTTTTTAAGCACTAGCACTTGAATTTTTGTTTCTTTTTCTTCAAGGAAAAAGAAAGGAATAAAGCTCAAAACTTAGTTTTAAAATTTGAAGAAAAAATTATTTTTTATTTACAAACACAAAAATGTGCATCTTACAACTAAAAAGTAGTACTGACTATAAACAAATAGCATACTTAACGCTTTTACATGTAAAGGCGTTAAGTTAAAATATCAAACCTTCACTATTGTCTTGTATCTGTGTTGCGTGAGGAAATGGTGATGTTTTTGTAAAATACTCTTCCCTTCCTTGATACAAACCTTTATATACATTTTCAGGAACTTTGAAAGTTCTTGTAGTTTCAGGAAAAGTCTCTATATACTTTTTCATAAAATATGCAAATGGCACAGTAGATGTTCGTCCACCTACTTCGCTTTTTTGCATCGGAAGATTGTTGTCATTTCCATACCAAACCATAACATTTATATCAGGGGTAAAGCCAGAAAACCAAGCATCTACGTTATTGTTTGTAGTACCAGTTTTTCCTGCTATTTCGATACCAGCAACTCTTGCAGATCTACCTGTTCCTTTTTCAACTACATTTTTTAACATATCTACCATCAAATATGTTTGAGCGTTATCAAAAATCTGTCTTTTAGATGATTCAAAAACTTTTTCATGTCCATATCTATTTACGATTTTTTTAATCAAAAGCGGCTCAACTAGCTCTCCACCATTTGCAAACATTCCAAAAAATTTACCATACTCAAGTGGAGAAACCCCTGCACTTCCAAGAGCTATAGATAAGTCTTGTGGTATATTCTTAAAGCCCATATTTGTAAGCTCTTTATGAACCACATCAAGCCCCATAGTTGTAACTAAGTTTATAGTTGCCAAGTTTCTTGAACGTGTTATCGCATCTTTTAGTGTAATCAAACCTTGAAAGTTACCCTCTATATTTTTTGGAGCCCAAGTAGAGTTTTCATCTTCGCTATTATCATCAGAGTAAACTCTCGAAATATCAGGAATGGTACTCATTGTTGAGTAGCCAAGATTTAGGGCTATTTGATATATAAATGGTTTAAAACTACTTCCTGTTTGGCGGTTACTTGAAACGGCACGATTAAAATGGCTAACTGTATGATTTACTCCACCAACAAGAGCTAAAATATCTCCATTGTGATTATCCAAAACAACCATTGCTCCATTTAAAAGAGAGGTATTTGTATCGTTATTTGCTCTTTTTAAAATCTCATTGTATCCAAAAACAAGCGCCTCTTCTGCTAAGACTTGAACATCTAAATCAATACCAAGATATATCTGATAGCCACCACTTTTTAAATCTCCAAAGTATTCACCGGCTCGCTTTACAACTTCATCAGTTACATATGGAGCTTGATTTTTTGTTAGAGTGTCATTGAAAATAGTTGGCACTTCCATAACTGCATTTGCATACTCTTCTTCTGTTATCCAACCTATATCTTTCATTCTTAAAAGCACAACGTTTCCACGGCTTATAGAAGCACTTAAGTTTTTTGTTGGATCAAATGCATTTGGAGATTTTGGCATACCAACAAGCATCGCCATCTCTTTTAGTGTAAGCATAGGAAGAGTTTTGTGAAAATAACCCTCAGACGCTGTTCTTACGCCATAATATCCGTGTCCAAAATATATATGATTTAAGTATCTCTCTAAAATATCCTCTTTTGACAACTCATTTTCTATGATAAATGAGAGAATCGCTTCGTTGAACTTTCTCTCTAAAGTTTTTTCTCTTGTAAGAACCGTATTTTTTACGATTTGTTGAGTTATAGTACTTGCTCCCTCTCTATAGCCCATCGATTGAATATTTTTAAAAGTTGCTCTAAAAATAGCTTCAAAATTTATGCCGTCATGCTCAAAAAATACTGTATCTTCAATAGCCACAAGTGCCTCGATGAGCCTTGGAGGAATTTCGCTATATTTTGCATAAAGTCTATTTTCATCTTCAAAATAATTTGCAACCAATTTTCCATTTCTATCAAATATTTGAGTGGTTAGCTGCGGGTTATAGTCAATCAATTTATATGCTTGAAACTTTATGTCTTCATATTTTTTAAATCCAAAAAATGCAACTATTAAACATAGCAACACCAAAACTATTGATGTTACCGACAAAAACTTTTTCATACTCTAAAATCCCTTCTCTCAAATCCCGAATTTAATAAAACCTTTGTATATTCCTCTTTTGGATGCATAAACACTTCGCTTGCTTTTCCAAACTCTACAATTTTACCATCTTTTAAAACCGCTAAATCCATGCACAATCTCCCTGCCAAACCAAGCTCATGAGTAACAAAAAGCATATCAAACTTTAGTTCAAAATGCAGTTTCTCAAAAAGAGAGATAATCTGTTCCTTTGTTTTACTGTCAAGTGCCGTTGTTGGCTCATCAAGAAGTAAAAGTTTTGGGTTTTGCGATATAGCAATCGCTATAATCACTCTTTGAAGCTGTCCGCCACTAAGCTCACTTGGAAATCTGTCTAAAAAACTTATATCAAGCTCTACAAGCTCCATACATCTTTTTGTGTTTTCATTATCAACAAAAAACTGCTCTTTAATTTTTGTCATAGGAGAAAGTGCTGTAAAAGGGTTTTGCGGAACAAAAGAGATGGTTTTGCCATTTATTATCTCATAGTCCGCACTAAAACTCTTTTTACATGTAAAAGATTTTGGCAGTAAATCAAGTACTGCTTTTAGCGTTAAACTCTTACCACTTCCGCTTTGTCCTACAAGAGCTAAAGAGCCATCAATGCTAAAGTTTATATCAAGTAGCGTTTTGTTTTCAAAAGAGACTTTTAACTCTTTACATGTAAACATTTGCCAACTTTAAAAATGGTATCAATTTTTCTATGCTAAGCCCCATGGCAGTGCTTTCAAATCCAACAACTTCTTTTATATATGGTTTACAAAATCCCTCAACCATGCAAGCACCAGCCTTTCCTCTCCACTCATCACTATTTAGATAATTTGCTAAATCACTCTCATGAAATTTTAAAAATTTATACTTTGTGCTACTTATGTCTACAAATTCTAAACTTGTGGATTTAAAAATCATACATGTAATAATTTCGGTAAAGTTTCCACTTTGAAGAGCTAGCATTCTTTTTGCATCATCTTTGTCTTTTGCTTTTCCTAAAATTTCACCGTTTGCAACAACAACCGTGTCTGCTACTAAAAATGGTGAGTTTTTGCCATACAACTTTTCAAAACTCTCTTTTTTACCTTTTGTGATTTTGTATATATATTCAACAGGATTGCTCTCTTTGATACTTTCTTCATCAAAATCGCAAGGTTTTTGTGTGAAATTTATGCCAAAATCTTTTAAGATTTTTGCTCTAGTTGTTGAGTTTGAGCCAAGAATTATCAAACTTACCAACCTCTTATAAGTAAGCCAAAATAGATAGATATTACGCCGATTAGAAGATTTATAGGGATTATATATTTTGTTATCAAAACTATATTTTCATGAACTTCTACATACTCTTCTTTTAAAATCGCCTTTTTTGCGCTTCTATATTTTGCGTACATAAACAAAAAATTAAATGCCATGATAGTCCAGCATAACTCTTTTGCATGTATGATGATATAAGTCGTTGGATTTCCATACTTAAAGCCAAGCCCTATATTCATAAATACAGAAACCGTTATAAGCACTAGCATCAAAACAGCTATAAAATAGAAGTAATTTCTAATCAAAAGAAGATAAGAGTTGTATCTTATCTCTTCATTTTGTATCTTATCAAGCATAGGACATAAGAAAAATCTCACACAAAACATGCTTCCTATTAGTAAGACAGCGCTTGTTATGTGTAAAAAAATGATAATTCGGCTGTGATCACTAAATACTTCTATTATGATATCTCTCAAAAATTATCCTTCAAGTACCTTTTTTGCATACTCTAATGCTTTTTGTTTTGCTTCATTGATTTTAGAAGCGTCTTTTCCTCCAGCTTGTGCGAAGTCGTCTCGCCCTCCTCCGCCTCCACCAACGATTGGAGCAACCTCTTTTATCCAAGCGCCAGCTTTTAAGTTAGTGTTTTTGCTTCCAGCTGCGATTGTAACTTTGCCGTCTCTATTTTGAAAAAGAAGCACGGCAACTTTCTCTTTTTGATTTTTAAGTTCATCGATGCTAACTTTTATATCGCCAGCACCAAGTTCATCAACAATAACTTCAACGCCATTTATATTAAGTGCTTTAATCTCTTTATGGGAGCTGCTTTGAAGCGCTTCAACTTCACTTTTTAGTGCTTTTACGTCTTGTTTTAATTTCTCTATGCCTATGAGAGGTTCTTTGTGTTTTACTGCTTCAACTATGGCTCCAAGCTCGCTTCTTAAAGAGTTTGCAAGCTCTAAACCTGCTCTTCCACAAATTGCTTCTATTCTTCTAACGCCTGCACTTACACCACTCTCTTTTGTTATAAAAAAGCTTCCAATTACTCCAGTGTTTTTTACATGTACACCACCGCAAAACTCTATGCTTGCTCCTTCAAATGAAACAACCCTAACACTTTCACCATACTTTTCACCAAAAAGAGCTATTGCGCCACTTTTTTTAGCATCTTCTATATTCATAATCTGTGTTTTATTTTCTATGCCTTTTAAGATAGCGTTGTTTACAAACTCTTCAACTTTTTGTATCTCTTCGCTATTCATAGCTTTTGGGTGAGAAAAGTCAAATCTTAATCTATTTGCCTCAACAAGTGAGCCTGCTTGTGCTATATGGGTCCCCAAAACCTCTCTTAGCGCACTATGAAGTAAGTGGGTTGCTGAGTGGTGCTTGATAATTTCATTTCTACTTTCATCAACAATAGCTTCAACAGTATCGTTTACATGTAAATCTTTTTTTGCTTCAACCAAAGATAGATTTAGCTCAAAAAATTTATTTGTATCAAGTACATCTGCTTTGTCTTTTAAAACTCCCCTGTCACCACATTGCCCACCGCTTTGTGCATAAAATGGAGTGTTATCTAGCATTATCCAGCCACTTGTTCCAGCTTTTATAACGTTTGTTCTTTTAAAATCTTCATCAAGTAAAGCTAAAATTTTAGAGTTTGCTTTTAAGTTTTCGTAACCCACAAATGCATTTACTCCAAACTCTTCTAAAAGTTCTCTAAAGTCGCCATTTACAGCTTTATCTCCACTTCCTTTCCATGAAGCTTTTGCTCTTGTTTTTTGCTCTTTCATAAGTTCATCAAAACGAGCAACATTTACATGTAAGCCTTTTTCTCTAAGCATATCTTGTGTTAAATCAAGCGGAAATCCAAAAGTATCATAAAGTTTAAACGCAACATCAGCACTAAACTCTTTTTTTGTATTTTTAAGTTCACTCTCAAAAAGTTCTAATCCAGCTAAAATAGTTGCAAAAAATCTCTCTTCTTCAAGACGAATTTGTTCGCTTATTATCTCTTTTTTATCTACCAAATATGTATAATGTTTGCCCATCAAATCGCACAAAGTATCAAGAAGTTTGTACATAAAAGGCTCTTTTATCCCAAGCAAGTATCCATGACGAACGGCACGACGAAGAATTCTTCTTAAAACATAGCCTCTACCTTCTCTGTCAAAGTTTACACCTTGAGCAAGCAAAAAAGCAACTGAGCGGATGTGGTCAGCTATAACTCTGTAACTTGCTCCTGTCTTGCTTACGTAAGGTTTCCCACAAAGTTCTGCAACTTTGTTAATAAGTGGCATAAACAAAGACGTTTCGTAATTGTTAAATTTTCCCTCTTTTACTGCAGCTACTCTTTCTAAACCCATACCTGTGTCGATTGAAGGTTTTGGAAGTGGAGTAAGCGTGCCATCACTACTTCTTTCATACTGCATAAACACAAGATTCCAAATCTCTAAAAATCTATCTCCATCTCCACCCATATAATCTTCAGGAGTGTTAAAATGCTCCGCACCTTGATCTATGAAAATCTCGCTACAAGGTCCGCAAGGTCCTGTGTCGCCCATTTGCCAGAAGTTATCTTTATCTCCAAATCTTTTAATACGTTCTTTTGAAACAAACTCTAGCCAAATCTCTTCAGCCTCATCATCGCTCTCATGAACAGTAACCCAAAGTTTTTCTTTTGGAAGTTTTAAAACTTCTGTTACAAACTCCCAAGCATAAGCAATCGCTTCTTTTTTAAAGTAATCCCCAAAAGAGAAATTTCCTAACATTTCAAAAAAAGTATGATGACGAGCTGTATAGCCTACATTGTCCAAATCGTTGTGTTTTCCACCAGCTCTAATACATGTTTGACAGCTTGTTGCACGTGGTGGTTTTGGAGCTGGAACTTCGCCCGTAAAGATTGTTTTAAACGGTACCAGTCCCGCATTTGTAAAAAGTAGGGTCGCATCTTCAGGCACAAGTGGCGCACTTGGGATTATCTTGTGTCCCTTGCTTTTAAAAAAATTTAAATACTCTTCTCTAATATCCATGTTAGTTTTTTCCTATTCTCTATTAAAAAAATCCTACTATTTTATCTAAAGATGTTTAAAGTGATTTTACTTTTGTAACTATTTGCGTTATATAAAGCTTTTGTGTACAATTTTGTTTTACATGTAAAGGAGATTTTAGATGGCAAAAAAGATTTTAATCATAAACGCTCATCCTGATGAAAAAAGCTTTAACTTTGGACTTTGTGAGGCTTATGAAAATGGTGCAAAAAGTAGCGGTGCTCAAATTGAAGTTTTAAACTTAAGGGATTTAAAGTTCAATCCAAGTCTAGAGTTTGGATATAGAAAATCCATGGATTTAGAACCGGATTTAGTTACAGCTCAAGAGAAGATAAAATGGGCAAATCACTTGGTTTTTATACATCCACTTTGGTGGGGCTCATATCCTGCTATTTTAAAGGGTTTCATAGATAGGATTTTTTTGCCAAGATTTGCTTACAACTACAAAGATGGGGTTAGAGAAAAGCTTTTAAAATACAAAAGTGCAAGAATCATAACAACGATGGACCAGCCTTCATGGTGGTATAAATACATTTCAGGAGAGCCAAGTACCAAGCAGTTAAAAAATATAACTTTGAAATTTTGCGGTGTAAATCCAGTTTATACAAACTACATAGGTATAGTTGTAGACTCAAAAGAAGAAAAACGCAAAAAATGGCTTGAAGAAGTACGAAAACTTGGAGAAAAAGACGCAAGATAAGTTTTTACATGAGAGTCGTTAAGAAAACGCTAACTGCTTAGCGTTTTTAGGCTCGGAACCAAGTGCTTTGTGCACACTTGCACAGCACGCGAAGTTCTTTATGCAATGTTTACATGTAAAACTCAAACAAAAAGGATGGCTTTCATGAAAAAATTTATATTTTTAGTTTTAATCACAACTGTTTTGTTTGCAAACAACCAAACCTCACCATCTCATCCTTACTCTTATGGATACTCTTGCGAGGGAAATGTAGTAGTAAACACTTACACTCTTCCTCCTTGTCCAGATAAAAAACTTAATGATTCAACACTTTTAGGAATTGATACAAACAACAATGGTGTAAGAGATGATGTAGAGAGATGGCTTATAACAAGATATAAAGATCATCATGCTATAGCTACAGAGATAGGGTTTCAGTTAAATAGAGCCGACCAATTTATGTTAGCTAATCCTGATGAATGGCAAGAAGCAGATAAAAAGATAAGTGCTGCACAAAATTGCAATTCTTATTTTAGAAATTATGCATCAGATTATAACGAACCAATTTTAATTGACCATAGTATAGCTACCTACAATAAACTGTATAATATGATTCAATTCAACACAAACCAACGAATAAGAGCGTACTTACAGTTTGATCAAAAACTCTCTGGTGGCGTTTATGTATCTCCTAAAATAGGAACATTGAAAAGTTATTGTGACTTTGATATAGATACTCTACTTACAAACAACACTAAAACAGATTATGTGACTTGGTGATGAAGATGAAAAAGATACATGTAAAATAATTTCTGTGTTAAAAGCCTAAACCCCCTACTCCTTAACCTCGGCAATGTTTTGTTTTATATACCCTTGTTCAATCATCTCAGTTACTACTTTAGCAAAGATTGGAGCTGCACTTTGTGAACCAAAGTATCTCCTCCCTGCTGTGTTTGGTTCTATTATCAAAATACCTATAGTGTATTTATCTCCCTCGTCATCGTTGGCGTAACCTATAAAAGAGCTGTTGTAAAAACTGTGATACGAGCCTTGTGCTGAGATATGCGCTGTTCCCGTTTTACCACCGATATCCACTCCTTTGACAAAAGCTTTCGTGCCACTTCCTTGCATGATTACTTTTGTGAGCAATCTTCTTACTTCGTTTGCTATTTTTGGAGATATTATCTCCACAGAATCATCTCTTATCAACTGATTTTTCGTACCATTTTTATCAACTACATAAATGCCTATCTTTGGAGTTACTATCTTCCCATCATTGTTAAAAACATTAAAAGCTCGTATAAGTTGTAAAAAGTTTACGCTTATGCCATAACCATAAGATATAGTTCCTTTGTAAACATCACTATTTAACCTTTGAACACTTTGCAAATACCCTTTTGTCTCTTTTGAGAGGTCAACCCCAGAATTTTCCCCAAAACCAAAATCAACAAGCCCTCTATAATAAGCCGCGCCATCAAGTCTTTGAGCAAGTTGCAACATACCTATATTTGATGAGTAAGTTATAACATCCTCAGCTGCAAGCCAATCTTTTTTTACTTCATCTGTTACTCTGTACTTTCCAAGAGTGTATCTTCCACCATGCACATTTACAATCTCTTTTGGATCTACCTTGTTTTCCCTAAGAAGAGTTGCATATATGATAGGCTTCATAACAGAACCAGGCTCATAAGAGTACTCGGCTGCTGCAATGTTTAAGTGGGAATACTCATCTTTTTTTATAGAGCCTATACTGTATCTATTGCTTGAAGCAAAGGCAACTATCTCTCCTGTAACACTTTTCATAACTATAGCCAATGTCTCTTTTGCTTCTAAGTTTTTCTTTTCGATATCTAGTATATTTTCTATACTTTTTTGAAGTTTTATAGGGATGCTTATCTGTATATTTTGTCCATCTATTTTTTGTTTTAATCTTGCATCTTTGTTTAAGATTATAGCGTTTGATATATCTCTGTATCCAACAAGATAAGCATCTTGAATAGGAGATAGTCTATCTTCATAATATCTCTCTAATCCTTTAACACCTTCAACTTTTGTGATAGCATCTTGTTCTATTTTTTTTACATATCCTAAAACTGGAGTTAGTGCATCTTTGTATGGATAAACCCTAACTTCACCACTCTCAACTATACTCATGCCACGAGGCGTAGCTATACCAGTTCTTGGGTCTTCAAAGCTTGTAAAAACACCAAATTTGTACAGTCTTCTAGCAAGTGTTTGTAAATGTTCTGCTGTTTTTGAATCAATCCTATAAGATAAAACAACATTTCCTTTTCTACTGTCTAACCTCTCTTTTACAGCTTTTGGATCATCGCCGCTATAAATCGTGTAAAGCTTTATAAACAAATCTTTTTTATCAGGCGAAATGTTTCTTGTATCAACCATCACTTTAAACAGTTTTTGACTGGTAGCAAGCGTGTAGCCATCAGCACTTAAAATATTTCCTCTTATGGCTAAACTTGTCTCACTTGTTTGGAGTTGAGGAAGGCGTCTATCTATCTTTGTCCAGTAAATCAAAATAGATATAAATATCAAAAATCCAACGACAACGAGTATAAAAAAAACAGTAAATTTATTTTTCATTTGTTGGTTATAGTTTTGTTCGGTCATATAAATCATTCTTTTTAAAATTTAGCTGAGAATTATACCAATTTGTTGCTAAAGATTTTACATGTAAAGATAGATAAAAATCATCTTTTAATAGTTTTTTCTGTAAAATACGCCCTTTAAAATGATACTAACAAGAGGGTATTTTGAGCACCGATAAGACGCTTTTTATTTTATGTTCTATATGTATTTTTATAGGAATTGTTTTCTCTTTTTCTTTGAGTACATTTACAGTTCTTTACTACGAAAACCCTTCACCTTATCACTTCTTTATAAGACAATTTGCCGTTGGAATGATTGGAATTTTTATCATGTGGTCTCTTTCACGCCTTGATCCTGATAAGTTTTTAATACCGCTTGGATTTGTTATATTTTTCTCTTGTCTTTTTGCTATGGGCTTTATGCACTATCTGCCTGATTCTCTTGTTACAAGTGCAGGTGGAGCTAAAAGATGGATAAGACTTCCTGGTATTTCTCTAGCTCCGGTTGAGTTTTTCAAAATTGGATTTGTGTTTTTTCTAGCTTGGAGTTTTGCAAGAAAATTAAATCCTATAAATAAATCTCTAAAAGAGGAATTTTTGCTTGTTCTTCCATATCTTGGAGTTTTTTTGATAGTTATATACTTGATAGCTGTTATGCAAAACGATATAGGACAGGTTATAGTTTTAGCTTTAACCCTTGCTATTATGGCTTTTTTTGCAGGAACAAGCTTTAGATTTTTCTGGGTAACTATATCTTTTGCCATTGTTATATTTGTAATCGCCATACTAAGTTCAGAAAACAGGATAATGCGTATAAAAGTTTGGTGGTCAAGTGTTCAAAATTTCGTACTTTCTTTCTTTCCTGAGAGTGTTGCAAATGTTTTAAGAGTAGATAGCGCACCTGAACCTTACCAACTCTCACACTCACTAAATGCCATAAAACATGGTGGGCTTTTTGGCGAAGGAATTGGCAACGGACTTATAAAACTTGGATATTTAAGTGATGTTCACACCGACTTCGTACTTGCTGGAATCACAGAAGAGATTGGAGCATTTGGTACAATTTGTATAGCTTTACTCTTTTTGTATATAATCTTTAGAATTTTTAGAATAGCTTCAAGATGTGAAAACAGAGTTTATACGCTTTTTTCTTTGGGAATTGCACTTTTAATCATGTTTTCTTTTATCATGAATGCTTATGGTATAACTTCCATAACTCCTATAAAAGGTATAGCTGTGCCATTTCTAAGTTATGGAGGAAGCTCACTTCTTGCAAGCTGCGTTGGTATTGGTATGGTTTTAATGATAAGCAAAAAGGCAAAGGTATGATACTTATAACTGGTGGTGGAACTGGCGGTCATTTGAGCATCGCAAAGGCGATAGCAATTGAGTACAATAAAAGAGGCATCAAACCAATATATATAGGCTCAACAAACGGTCAAGACAAGGCTTGGTTTGAAAACTCAGAACTTTTTAGCAAGACTATATTTTTAAGTTCAAGTGGCGTTGTAAATCAAAACTTTTTTGGCAAAATAAAATCACTTTTAAATATATTTAAACTCTCATTTCATGTAAAGAAGATTATAAAAGAAAACGGTATCACTAAAGTATTTTCAGTTGGTGGCTACTCATCAGCTGCTGCTTCTTTTGGAGCGATTTTAAGTAAAACTCCTCTTTTTATTCATGAGCAAAATGCGGTTATGGGAAAATTAAACAAGATACTAAAACCATTTGCAAAAGAGGTTTTTAGCTCTTATGATAAAAACTCACCTGCTAAAGATTACCCAGTTGTCGATGCTTGGTTTAAGCTTGCAAAAGAGCATAAAACTCTTAAAACTGTTGCATTTTTAGGTGGAAGTCAAGGAGCAAGATTTATAAATGATTTAGCAAAAGAGTCTGCCTTTTGGTTTAAAGAAAATGGTATAAAAATAGTTCACCAAACAGGCTCTAAAGAGTATGAAAATATAAAAGAGTTTTATAAAAAAAACGATATCGAAGCTGATGTTTTTAGCTTTTTTTCACCTTTACATGTAAAGCTTGAAGATGTTGATTTTGCAGTTTCCAGATCTGGTGCAGGAAGTATGTGGGAGTTAGTAGCTGCAAGAATCCCGGCTCTTTTTATACCCTACCCATTTGCAGCAGCAAATCACCAATACTACAATGCAAAAGTGATAGAAAAAAAAGGTGGATGTATCATCAAAACACAAAAAGAGTTAGACGCAAAAGTGCTGATAACTTTGCTTTGCAGCGTTGATACTTTAGCTTTAAGTTTAGCACTTAAAGATATAATTCAAGAAAATGGCGCAAAAGAGATTGTTGATATTATAGAGCTTTACTAAAAAAGGAGATAAGATGAGCATAAAAGTTAGGATAGCTACCAGAGACGATGCTAAAAACATAACAGAGTTTAATGTGATTTTTGCAAAAAAATATGTTGATAAAAATCTTTCACTTCCGATAACAGAAGCTGGCGTTCATAACGTTTTTGCAGGATTTAACAACGGTTTTTATCTTGTAGCTGAAAAAGAGCGAAAGATAGTTGGCATGACTATGATTACAAGAGAGTGGAGCGACTGGAGTAATGGCGCGTTTTACTGTGTTCAAAGTGTTTATATATCTGACGAGGAATACAAAAAAACTATACTTGATGCCATTTTAAATAAAGCAAAATCTTTAGCTAAAGAACACGCAGAAGTTTGTGGTATTAGAGTTTATGTTGAAAAATCAAATGAAGAACTACAAAATCACTATAAAGAGCTTGGCTTAAAAGAGACAAATTATAAATTGTTTGAAGAGGAATTTAGAAGTTGATTTCACTTCAAACTTTTCTTGTTTTTTCTATAACTTCAATCATTTTAGCACTAACTCCCGGCCCTGATATACTTTTCGTAATCAACCAAGGGATAACAAGAGGAAAAAAAGCAGCGTTTGCTCTAACTGTTGGGCTGTGTTCGGGCATTTTTGTTCACACAACTATCGCAGCTTTAGGTATTTCTGCTATTTTTAACACTTCAGAGATTGCCTTTACAATCTTAAAAGTTTGTGGAGCAGCTTATCTTTTTTATCTATCTTATAAAGCATTTAAACATAGAAACGATGGTATCTCTACAAATACAAATCCAAAAATAGCAAATCTTGGATATAAAAAACTTATCATTCGCGGATTTTTTATGAACGTGCTAAATCCAAAAGTGTTGATATTTTTCTTTACCATACTTCTTCCATTTGCAAAAGCTGAAAGAGGAAGTATAGCTTTGCAGATAATACAACTTGGCGCTGTATTTATGATATGTGCATTTAGCGTTTTTTGTATAGTTGGTATGCTTTCAGGCAAGGCTTCAGAAAAGATTATGAAAAATCAAAAAGTTAGCAAAATTGCAAACTTGATAACTGCTTGTCTGTTTTTAATCATAGGTATACTGTTTATCCTAACACAAAATCCAAATTTT
>JBKECC010000120.1:0-7247 GCA_047974135.1 Campylobacteraceae bacterium
TAAATGATTATAAAAGCAAAAATATAATGACTTTAAAATAGATGAATGGGTAAAGTCATATTAGAGAGGTTATTATAGAATTGTAAGATTTTTTCCAATCAAATACACAAAACATGATTATTTTTTAAGACCTATAAAAAAAGAGGACATCGGTAAATATACAACACCACTCGTTATCTCAAAGAGATTATGCGGAAAAACCTTTAAAAAACAGCTCGGATTTGACTACTGCTCAAGCGAATTTTTAAAAAAATTATCCAAAGATGAGAGCGAAAAAATCAAAGATATGTTAGAGCAAAATCCAAAATATTTAGATGATTTGCAAAAATACAAAGTACCAGAATTTGAATCAAGATATGGACTTAATATGAAGTTTGATGATGAGAAAACTGCTACAAAAGTTTTGAGTGAACTTAGCTTACATGTAAAAGAAAATGGAAAAAATTTTGATGAAATTTTTACTTTTTTAGATGAAAATAATTATGCTAAATACGTGTCAAAAACTTCAAGTACTGTGCATAAGCAAGGCTATTATCTCCAATTTTTAAACTACAATTATGCAACAAAAGATGAAAAATTACTTTTTACTAAAATAATTGTTTTTAATGCAAAATATGAGACAGTTACTTTTAACTAATAGTTACATGTAAATATTTGATAATATCAATACTTCAACAAATCTAAAAACATTTTTACATGTAAACAAATAAAATGCATTTTAAATACCAAATTGTTATAATAACGCTTTTATAAAGGAGTATGAATGTTACCTTTTAGCGATGAAGAGTTAAAACCAGTAGTAGAACAAGTGCTAAATAAGGTTCGCCCTATGCTTGTTCGTGATGGCGGAAATATGAAACTGTTAAAGATAAAAAATGGCATAGTTTTTGTGCAGTTAGAAGGCGCTTGTCACGGCTGCGCTGCAAGTGATACAACGCTAAAATATGGCGTTGAAAAACAATTAAAAATCGATATACACCCAGATATGAAAGTTATAAATATACCTCTTGGACAAGAGAGTGAATTGGAAAAATACTAAATGGCAAACAAAGAAAAAGGCATAGACAGTTTTTACAAAAAAAACTTTAATTTAGCGCAATTCTATTTCTCATTAGCATTAGGTGAAAACGAAGAAGATGAAGAGTTAAAACTATTTTTACTTCTTAGCGGCATTGCAAAAGAGAAAGAAGAAGATGCGTTTATGATTTTAGATCTATATAAAAAGTCAAAAGATAAAAATATAAGTTTTGATTTTGACATGATAGATAGATTTTTAAAAGAAAATGAAAAAAAAGAGCATAAAATTTTTGATGAGATAAATAGCGTTATTGAAGGCGAAGATGGCATTATCTTTGATGATTTTTTAACTATCATGAGAATCAGAGGCGAATTTAAAAAAGCTTTTGAAGACACTATGTGTTCAACAAAACTCATCATTTCAAGAAGAGAAGATTTTGTGATGTTTTTAAATCTTCTTTTGGACAATGGATACCAAGATATGTCTTTAGGATACATCGAAAAAGCGTTATCTCTTTTCCCAACTGACAAATATTTTCAAGGTTTACTAATTAAAGCTAGCAAAGAGTCTATATGAAACTAAAAATACAAAATCAACCATTTCTATATATTAGTGACAATTCAAGCGAAATTGATAGCAGCACTGCATTTGTAGAGACTACGCAAAATAGTCAATACAGAGAAAAAGCAAAAGAAAACGGTGCTACAACTTTTTTACATGTAAAAGATTTATTTGATATCTTGGATATAAAAAACTTGCAAATCGTTGGTATCACAGGAACAAATGGAAAAACAACAACTGCAGCTGCCATCTACTCTTTGCTTTTAGATTTAGGATATAAAGCTGCACTTCAAGGAACAAGAGGATGTTTTATAAACGATAAAAGAGTTGATGATAAATCTCTTACAACTCCAAGTATTTTACACACACTAAGCAACATGCAAAAAGCATGTGAAGAGAAATGTAGCTACTTTGTGATGGAAGTAAGTTCGCACGCGATAGTACAAAACCGTATCGAAGAGTTAGAGTTTGCTCTTAAAATCTTTACAAATATCTCACAAGATCATCTTGATTTTCACAAAAACATGAGAGAATACATAAAAGCAAAAAGTTCATTTTTTGATGATGAAAGCAAAAAACTTATAAACAAAGATGATGAAAATATAAAGTTTAATATCAAAAATGCTTACACTTACGGAGTTGAAAATGCAGCAACTTACAAGATTGAAGCGTATAGTCTCAAAAACGGTATAGAAGCAGTTTGCAACTTCGGACGCGAGACTTTTTCATTTTCAAGTAGCTTGCAAGGAAAGTTCAATCTTTATAATATTTTAGCTGCTATCTCTGCAGTTCACATTTTGACAAAAAAGAGTTTTGCTCTTATAAATGAAGCTTTGCAGGATTTTGCTGGAGTTAGTGGACGCATGGAAGTTGCAAACGAAAATCCTCTTGTAATTGTTGATTTTGCGCATACGCCAGATGGAATAGAGAAAGTTCTTGAAGCGATGAGTTCAAAAGATATATCAGTTGTTTTTGGTGCTGGAGGTGACAGAGATAGAACAAAACGACCACTCATGGCAAAGATTGCTAAAAGATACGCAAAGAAGATTTATATCACAAGCGACAATCCAAGAAGTGAAGAACCAGATGAAATCATAAAAGAGATAGTTGCTGGTATTAGTGATTTGTCAAATGTAAAGACAAATCCAAACAGAAAAGAAGCCATATTTGAAGCCCTAAATGAGTTAAAAGACAAGGAAGTTTTGATGATTTTGGGCAAAGGCGATGAAGACTATCAAGAGATTAAAGGTGTAAAATATCATTTTAGTGATAAAGAGATAGTAGAAGAATACTTTAAAACAAAATAGTTCTTACATGTAAAAGATTTACATGTAAGACAAAGTTTTTAAAACTCTTCATAAATTGCTGGGTCTTGATTTGCTGTTCTTCCATCTTTTTTATCAAGCGAATTTATAGCACTTATATCCTCTTTTGTTAGAGTAAAATCAAATATATCTATATTCTCTTTTTGCCTGCTTGTTAGTGAAGATTTTGGTATTGGCATGGAGCCCAGTTCAACATGCCATCTTAAAACTACTTGCGAAGGAGTTTTGTCATATTTTTTGGCTATTTTTACTATTTTGCTGTTGTCTATGATGCCATTTCCCCTTCCAAGTGGACTCCAACTTTGAGTAATTATCCCTTTTTCTTTATTGTACTTTAACTGCTCTTTTTGGGAAAAACTTGGGTGAAGTTCTATCTGATTGATACTTGGCATAACACTAGTTTGTGCGAATATATTGTCGATGTGACTTGGCAAAAAGTTACTAACTCCAATGGAGCGAATGAGTCCCCAGTTTTTAGCATCTATCAAGGTTTGCCATGCTTCAACATAATTGTTTGTTATGGGATTTGGCCAGTGAATTAGATACAAATCAAGATAATCAAGTTTTGCACGAAAGAGGGACTCTTTTATAGCTTCTATGGCAAGTTTTCTTTTTTGATAACGTCCTGGAAGTTTGGAAGTTATAAAAAGCTCCTCTCTTTTGATACCAGCTCGTTTTATGGCTTCACCAACAGCACCTTCATTTTCGTAATTGTAAGCTGAATCAAGCAGTTTGTAGCCAACATTTATCGCACTATTTATGACATTTACTCCGATACTTCCTTTGAGTGTGTATGTTCCAAAGCCAATTTGTGGCAAAACTAAACCATCATTTAGCGTGACAGTTGGTATATTTTCATACATGTAAACTCCTAAAGTTTTATTTTCAATTCTACAACTTTTGGGTAAACTTTTTAATTGCTAAGGTAAAACCTGATAAAATTAAGACTTAATTTCCAAGAGGTACGATAAAAAATGAATATAGAAATGCTTTATAGCAAAATTCACCGCGCAACCGTTACAGATGCAAATCTAAATTATGTTGGCTCAATCACGATAGATAGAGTTTTGATGGATGCAGCAAGACTTATAGTTGGACAAAAAGTCGATGTTGTAAATATAAACAATGGTGCAAGGATTTCTACTTATGTGATAGAAGGCGCACCAAACAGTGGCACAATCTGTCTAAACGGAGCAGCTGCAAGACAGGTTCAACAAGGTGATTTGGTTATAGTTATAGCTTATGCGAGTATGGATTTAGAAGAAGCAAAAAATTATAAACCAGCCGTTATTTTAGTAGATGATAAAAATAGATTGTTAAAAAAAGAGGAGCAACTTTAAATGTTTGAAAATATGGATTTCTCAAAAATGGGAGCAATGTTTGAAGAGGCTCAAAAAAAGATGCAAGAACTTCAAGAGGAACAAAAAAACAAAACTTTCACTGCAAAAAGTGGCGGGGGACTTGTCAGTGTAAGTGCAAATGGTGGCGGAGAGATTATCGATGTAACCGTTGATGATTCACTTCTTAGCGACAAAGATGCTATGCAAATCTTGCTCATAAGTGCAACAAATGACGTTTTAAAAATGGTAGAAGAGGACAAGAAACTACTTGCTACAAAGATGCTCGGTGGATTTGGCGGATTAAACGGTTTTGGTGGAATGCGATAATTTTTTACATGTAAAGGTATATAGTGAGTTTAGATTTAAAAGAGACTTTTGAAGAGTTTTTAAAAAAAGAGCTTGTAGGTGTGGAGAGTTTTCATCCTCATTTTAGTGAAGCTTATAGAAAAATGTTTGAAGCTGGCGGAAAGAGATTTCGTCCATTTTTACTTTTGAGCATAGTAAAAGCAACAAATCCACTTTTGCTTAAAAGTGCGATGTATGTGGCTCTTGCTCTAGAGATGATACACACTTACTCACTCATTCATGATGATTTACCTTCCATGGATAACTCTCCTCTTAGACGTGGATTTCCTACTTTACATGTAACTTACGATGAGGTTACAGCTATACTCATTGCAGATGCATTAAATACTGATGCTTTTTTGGTTCTTTCTCGTATGCCAATTGATGATAAAACCAAGGTAAAACTTACAGAGATTTTAGCTTTTAACGCAGGAAGTAATGGCATGGTTTTAGGCCAAGCCATAGATTGCTTTTTTGAAGATAAAAAGCTTGATGTAAAAGAGTTAGAGTTTTTACATGTAAACAAAACAGGAAGACTTATAGCAGCATCTTTGCAAATGGGAGCGGTTATAGGCGGAGTTAGCGAGAAACTGCAAAATGAACTTTATGAATTTGGCTTAAAACTTGGACTTTTGTTTCAGATAAATGATGACATTATTGACGCTACAAAAACAGCTTTAGAGGTTGGAAAACCAACAAACAATGATGTTCATAAAAACTCTTTTATAAATCTTTTAGGCGTAAAAGAAGCAACTGCTCAAAAAGAGAAATTAACAAATGAACTAATAAGTGAAGCTGCTAAATTTGGCACCAAAATAGAGAGCGAACTTAAAAATATACTGCAAAATAAAATCAAATAAGGGAAATAGATGGAAAATATAGAGATGTTAAAAAAACAAGCCGACACTATAAGATTTTTGTGTGCCGATATGGTAGAAAAAGCAAACAGCGGACATCCGGGCGCTCCTATGGGACTCGCTGATGTTATAACTGTTTTGTCTTATCATCTAAAACATAATCCAAAAAACACAAAATGGCTAAACCGCGATAGACTTGTTTTTAGTGGTGGACACGCTTCAGCGCTTATCTACTCATTTTTACATTTAAGTGGCTATGACATCTCACTTGAAGACTTGAAAAACTTTAGACAATTAGGGAGTAAAACTCCAGGACATCCAGAATATCACGATGTTCCAGGAGTTGAAGTTACAACAGGACCTTTAGGACAAGGTGTAGCAAATGCAGTTGGTTTTTCTATCGCTTCAAAATATGCCGCAAATGTTTTAAATACTCAAAACACAAAAGGGATTGATCACAAAGTTTACTGCTTGTGTGGAGATGGTGACTTAGAAGAGGGCATAAGTTACGAAGCTTGTGCACTTGCTGGACATCTTGGACTTGATAACTTAGTGCTGATTTACGACTCAAACAGCATAACTATTGAAGGCGACACATCTATCGCTTGGAGCGAAAATGTAAAGGCGAGATTTGAAGCTGCTGGCTGGGCAGTTGCAAGAATTGATGGACACAATTATGATGAGATTGATTTAGCCCTAACAAATGCAAGCGAAAAATCAAAACCTTATCTAATCATAGCAAATACTATCATCGCAAAAGGTGCAGATAAACTTGAAGGCTCTCACCACTCTCATGGGGCTCCGTTAGGTAAAGAAGAGATAAAAAATGCAAAAATAAAAGCTGGATTTGACCCAGATAAATCATTTTTTGTTGATGAGGATGTAAGAGTTAGATTTGATGCAACAGAGAAGGGCGATTTAGAAAATGCTCTTTGGAGCAAACTAATAAAAGAAGATTTGGACGAAGAGCAAAAAAGCATCTTAGATAAACTCTTAAACCCAGACTTTAGTAAAATAGTTTGGCCAACATTTGAAGCAAAAAGCGGGATTGCCACAAGAGATAGCAACCACAAAATCATAAACGAGATAGCAAAAGCAGTTCCTGGATTTTTAGGAGGAAGTGCGGATTTAGCCCCTTCAAACAAAAGTGAACTTACAAATATGGGCAACTTTCCAAATGGAAGAAATATCCACTTTGGTATCCGTGAACATGCTATGGGCGCTATTTGTAACGCTATTTCACTTTATGGGTTATTTTTACCATACTCTGCAACATTTTTTATATTTAGTGATTATCTAAAACCTGCAGCTAGGCTTTCAGCTCTCATGAGTTTAAAAACTTTTTATATTTGGACACACGATAGCATTGGTGTTGGCGAAGATGGACCAACTCACCAACCAATAGAACAATTAAGCCAATTTCGTGCATTGCCAAATTTTTATGTTTGGCGTCCTGCTGATGCAAATGAAAACGTTGAAGCGTGGAGGGTTGCACTAAGTTTAAATGCACCAAGTGCCTTTGTTTTGACTCGCCAAAAACTTACAACTTTTAAGAACATAAGAGATTTTGGAGATGTAAGTCATGGCGGCTATCTGCTAAAAGAAAATGAAAATCCAAAAATCACACTTATGGCAAGTGGAAGCGAAGTTGAGCTTTGTCTAAAAGCTGCTTGTTTGCTTAAAGATGCTGGTGTAGGAGCTAACGTTGTAAGCGTTCCTTGTTTTGATATGTTTGTTAAACAAGACAAAGAGTATATAAACAAAGTTGTAAATAAAAATACAAAAGTTTTAGCAGTTGAAG
>JBKECC010000147.1:0-7879 GCA_047974135.1 Campylobacteraceae bacterium
TGTTTCATCCATCGTGGGGACATTTTGCACATAGATATGATTTGGAACAAATCTCGGTTGAGATAGAGGGAAAAGAGCCAAAACCAGCCGAATTGATAGCGCTAGTTAAATTAGCAAAAGATGAAAATATAAAAGTTCTTTTTATAGAACCTCAAATTTCACAAAAAAATGCTAATATCATAGCAAAAGAAATCGGTGCAAAAACTG
Source organism: Campylobacteraceae bacterium (assembly GCA_047974135.1). GTDB lineage: Bacteria > Campylobacterota > Campylobacteria > Campylobacterales > Campylobacteraceae > JAIRQK01. The sequence goes on from JBKECC010000147.1 coordinate 208, forward strand.
TTATGCTTGACCCATTGGTTGAAGATATAGCGAAAAATTTAGATAATGCAGCAGAGGCACTCTTAAAGGTAAAATAATATATGGCGATTTTGGAAGTTAAAAACCTTAACTTTGCTTATGAAAAACAAAATGTACTAGAAAATATCAATTTTGAGTATGAAAAAGAGGATTTTCTGGCGATTATAGGTCCAAATGGTGGTGGAAAAAGTACGCTTTTGAAGCTCATCATTGGACTTTTACCAATTCAAAGTGGCGAAATAAAACTTTTTTCTCACAATCCACAAGATGAAACTAAAAAAATAGGCTATGTTCCTCAAGACACACAGATAAACAAAGACTTTCCCATAAGTGTTTTGGATGTTGTTTTGATGGGAAAACTCTCAAACAAAGGCTTTGGTTTTTATAACAAAGAAGACAAAAAACAAGCAAATGAAATGCTAGAACGTGTTAGTATGCTCCCCTTTGCAAATAAAAAGATTGGTGAGCTTAGTGGAGGACAGCGGCAAAGAGTTTTTATAGCGCGGGCACTAGCAACCAATGCAAAACTTCTTGTTCTTGATGAACCAACCGCAAGCATTGATATGCAAGGTGGCATTCAGATTTTTGATTTACTTAAATCATTAAATAAAGAAAAAGGTGTTATCGTTGTAAGCCACGATATAAATATCACTCTTGGTTATGCAACAAAGATAGCTTATATAAATAAAACTCTTTTCATGCACGAAGCTTCAAGTGTTACAAAAGATGCATTTTTCAACACTTTAAGACAAAGTAGCGACCATCTTTGCCCTGTTGAAATACTAACAGCTAACACTTGTACTCATAACACTACAAAATGGAAAACACATAGATGATTGAGATTTTAAGTTATTCTTTTATGCAAAACGCCTTGATTTCTGGCATTTTAGTTAGTGTTGCTTGTGGCATAGTTGGGACCTTGGTTGTTGTAAATCGTGTTGTTTTTATAGCTGGCGGAATCGCTCATGGAGCCTATGGTGGACTTGGTATCGCTTTTTTTCTTGGCATTTCACCACTTTTTGGAGCTTTAGGGTTTTCGCTGGCACTTGCTTTAATCATAGCTCTTTTAACATATAAAAACAAAAACCGTATAGATTCAGTTATAGGTGCTATTTGGGCTTTTGGTATGGCTCTTGGTATCATACTTATAGATATAACCCCTGGGTACAATGTTGACCTTATGAGTTATCTTTTTGGTAGTATTTTGAGCGTTTCGATTGAAGATTTATATCTCATTGGCATAGTTGCTGTTTTTATACTAACACTAACGGTTTTGTTTTATAAAGAGTTTTTAGCCATGAGTTTTGATATGGAGTTTGCAAAGCTTCAAGGCGTAAAAGTTAAACTTTTTTATATTATATTGGTTATGATGATGGCTCTTTGTATAGTTGCAACTATTCGAGCCGTAGGACTTATTTTAGTTATAGCACTTTTAACCATTCCTCCTTACATTGCAGAAAAATTTTGCGTAAGACTTGGAAGTATGATGGCGCTTTCAACCACTCTTTCTATTATATTTACCGCTCTTGGACTAACACTATCTTATAAATTTAACTTAACCTCTGGTGCTTCAATCATCATGGTGGCAGTTTTTACGTTTTTACTAACAGAAATTTATGTTAGAGTTATAAAATAATATTTACATGTAAAGGCAAAAGATGTATAGCTTCAAAGATGATTATTCAGAAGGTGCACACCCAAATATATTGGATAAACTGCTACAAACAAACTTAACACAACAGCTAAGTTATGGCGAAGATGAATACAGCAAGTCCGCAAAAGAGATTTTAAAAAATAAAATATCCAATCAAAATGCTACTATTTACTTTGTAACTGGAGGAACTACTGCAAATTTGTTAGTTATATCAAGCTTGCTAAAATCCCACGAAGCAGTTATAAGCGCAAATTCTGGGCATATAGCAACTCACGAAGCAGGAGCTATAGAAGCAACTGGACATAAAATAATAGAAGTAAAATCAAATGATGGCAAACTAACACTTTTACATGTAAAAAATGCACTGATTGCAAATGATTTAAGACCTCATGCCGTAAAACCAAAGATGGTTTACATAAGTAACTCCACTGAAATCGGAACTATTTACACCAAAAATGAATTAGAAGAGTTATATGCATTTTGCAAAAAAAATGATTTACTGCTTTTTTTAGATGGAGCAAGACTTGGGGCTGCACTTACTAGTAAGAGTTGCGGCGATATAGCACTTCAAGATATAGCAAAAAACACTGATGTTTTTTACATAGGAGGTACAAAAAATGGAGCACTTCTTGGAGAAGCTATAATTTTTAAAGACAACAGCATTGCACCAGAATTTGATTATCACTTAAAACAAAAAGGTGCGCTTTTAGCAAAAGGAAGGTTGCTTGGTATTCAATTTTTAGAGCTTTTTAGAGATGATTTATATTTTACATTGGCAAAAAAAGCAAATTCACATGCAGTAAAAATCGAAAAAGTATTTAAAGAAAAAGGCTTTTCCTTTTTAACAGATTCTCCTACAAACCAAATCTTTCCTATCTTACCCAAAGAACTTATCAAGAAACTACAACAAAAGTACTCATTTTATGAGTGGCAACCAATTGATGACAATCTTACAGCTATTCGCATCATGACTTCTTGGACGACAGACGAAACAAAAGTTGATGAGTTTATAAAAGACGTTAAAACGTTTATTTAAAAAATGTAAAAGTGTATTTGCAACTAAGTTGCAAAGCAGATAAAGCTCTGTAATTTAGGGCTTTAAATGATTTACTTCTTTTTTTCTCCAAATGAAAAATATGCGCTTAAAAGCACTACTACTAAAAATAAAATAGCAGGTACATACTCATATTTTTGTAAAAATATATATAACTCATCCATTAAAACACCTTTTACATGTAAAGCTTAGATGACAAAGTACTCTTCGCCCTTCCACTCCAAACAACCCTCTTTCTCTTTTTGGCCATTTTTGTGTCCAACTTTGTGTTCATCACTTTTATGCCAAGCTTTATAATCCTCTTCGTTTTCCCAATAAGTATAAAACCTTAAAACATCAAATTCTTTGTTTTTTTCACTTACCAAAATCTCACTTTTGATAACGCCTTTTATATTGCCAAACTTACCAACTGCCTCACTAAAACGATTTACATAGCTTTGTAAATAACCTTTTTCGAGTTTTAAAACTCTTGCTGAAACAAACATTTCTATTTCCTAATTTTTAATTTTTCGTATTATACAAGGATGTGTAAAACAAAAGGTTTTTTCTTTACATGTAAAAGGTTAATTTGCCTTTTTTAGCTTTCTTTTTTCACCTATGTAACTGCCTATTTCTGCTATAAGCATTCCGCAAATTATCAAAACTGCTCCAAATATTTGTAATTTAGTAAGCATCTCATTTGCGTAAAAATATCCAAAAACTCCAGCGATTACTGGTTCGGCGGTGAAGATGATAGCTGTTTTTACTGCTGTTGTAAATTGTTGCATGTAAGTTTGTACAAAAAAGGCAAAAACAGTTGCAAAAACGGCTGTTAGAATGATTGCATTTATAAAAAGCTGGTCTAATTTTGGTGGCATTATAGGATTATTTAAAGCAAACATCCCAAAAAGACAGAGCAGCGAAACCACTCCTAGCTGAATAGTTACAAGTAAAAATACATTTGTTCTTTGCGCAAAGTAACTTGTGTAAACTATTTGAGCTGCAAACATAGCAGCACAAATCAGCGTGTAAAACTCTCCCTTCCCTAAAGATATACTATCTTTTAAAGCCAAAAAGTAAAGTCCGACAACTGCTGTTAAAATACCAAAAATAGCGAAAACTGATATCTTTTTCTTAAAACAAAAGTACATGATAAGTGGAACTATAACGACATTCAATCCTGTTATAAAGCCAACTGTTGAAGAGTAAGTGTATCTAAGACCAAAAGTTTGAAAAGCGTAACCTAAAAAGAGAAATACTCCCAAAACTACTCCGCCAAAAACCGTTACTTTGTCTATCTTTTTAAAATGTTTGATAGAAAAAAGTGCCATTAAAATAGTTGCAAGTAAAAATCTCCAAAATAAAAAAGTGTAAACTGGATTTTCATCGGTTGCACGTTGTACAATAACAAAAGTTGTTCCCCATGCAATAGCTACTAAAAACAGCGAAAAATCCGCTCCTATCTCTTTTAAACGAACACCCAAAATTCACCTCAAAATTCAAAAAGTGTGTAATTTTAGCCATTATTGCTTAAAAAAAATACAATTTTATTACCATTAATTACTTTATTTTTAGTCTATCCTTGCTAAAATTTGCTTTTATTTGAAAAACAAAAGGTAAATTATGAGTGATAACCCCATTATCAAAATGGTTAATGTTGAAAAGTATTATGGAAAATTCCATGCCTTAAAAAACATTAACTTTGAAGTAAAAAAGGGTGAAATAGTAGTAATTTGTGGACCAAGTGGAAGTGGAAAATCTACACTCATTCGCTGTATAAATCGTTTAGAAGATATAAGCAGCGGTGACATTTTTGTTGATGGCAAAGATATCTACTCTTCAAAAGTTAACTTAAACCAAGTAAGAGCGGAAGCTGGCATGGTTTTTCAACACTTTAACCTTTTTCCTCATCTTACAATTTTACAAAATATCTCAGTTGCACAAAAAATAGTCAAAAAAGCTAACTTGAAAGAGGCAGATGCAGAGTCTATGAAACTACTCAAGAGAATGGGTTTAGAGACAAAAGCTTCTTCTTATCCAAACGAATTAAGCGGTGGGCAAAAACAGCGTGTTGCAATAGCAAGAACACTGGCCATGAAGCCAAAAATCATACTTTTTGATGAGCCAACCTCAGCGCTGGATCCAGAGATGATTGGTGGAGTTTTAGATGTTATGCGTGAACTTGCTCATGAAAATTACACTATAGCTTGCGTTACTCATGAGATGGGTTTTGCAAAAGAGGTAAGTAACCGTGTTGTGTTTATGGATCATGGCGAAATTGTTGAAGAGGCAAATCCAGAAATCTTCTTTACATCACCAAAGAGTGAAAGAGCGCAAAAGTTTTTACAAGAAGTTTTAGTACATTAAAAAATTACTCACAGGAGAACAGATGAAAAAAATAGTTTTAGCATTTTTACTGATTTTTGGTATCAATGCATTCGCTGATGATATTGATTTATGGAAAAAATCTACCCTAAATTCAATCATCAATAAAAAAGTTTTGGTTGTAGGCTTAGAGCCTGGCTATATTCCTTTTGAGATGAAAAGTAAACGTGGTGAGATTATAGGTTTTGATGTTGATATAGCAAAAGAGATGGCAAATGCGATGGGCGTAGAGCTTAAGCTTGTTCCAACAGAGTGGGATGGACTTATAGCTTCTCTTGTAACTGGAAAATTTGACATCATCATCTCTGGTATGACAATGTTTCAAGAGAGAAATCTCAAAGTTAACTTTGTTAAACCGTATATAACAGTTGGTCAAACTCTTATAGCGCAAAAAAAGCATGCGGGTAAAACTTGGAAAGATTTAGACAAACCAGAATTTACTATAGTTACAAAACTAGGAGTTAGTGGCGAGGTTGCTGCAAGAAAACTCTTCAAAAATGCAAAAATCAAAACATTTGGTACAGAGGCTGAAAGCGTTCAAGAAGTAATCAACGGAAATGCTGATGCTTATATCTTTGATAAACCATTTAACGATATGTTTATGGCTCAAAAAGGCAAAGGCTTGGTTATACATTTGACAGAGGAGTTGACTTATGAACCACTTGGTTGGGCTATAAAAAAAGGCGATCCTGATTTTGAAAACTGGCTTGTTAATTTTTTAAATCAAATCAAACATGATGGCACTTATGACAGAATTTACAACAAATGGTTTGTTGATGATAAGTGGCTTTCACAAATTCAATAGAAACGGAAAATAACATATGAAAAAGATACTTTTAGCATTTTTACTCATCTTTGGTATAAATGCATTTGCAGATGATATCGAATTGTGGAAAAAATCAACTCTAAACAGCATACTAAATAAAAAAGTGTTAGTTGTTGGTATGGAACCTGGTTATATGCCTTTTGAAATGAAAAGTAAGCGTGGAGAGATTATCGGTTTTGATGTGGACATTGCACGTGAGATGGCAAACGCTTTAGGTGTTGAACTTAAGCTCGTTCCAACAGAATGGGATGGCATAGTAGCATCTCTTGTAACTGGAAAATTTGACATTATCATCTCAGCTATGACAGTAACGAGCGAGAGAAACTTGAAGGTAAATTTTGCAAATCCTTATGTTGAGATTGGTCAAACACTGCTGGTTCAAAAAAAACACGCTGGCAAATCTTGGCAAGAACTTGATAAGAGTGAATTTACCCTTGTAACAAAACTAGGAGTTACTCCAGAAATTGTAGCAAGAAGAATGTTTAAAAATGCAAAGATTAAAACTTTCACAACTCAAGCAGAGGCAGTTCAAGAAGTACTAAATGGAAATGCAGATATTTTTATCTATGACAAACCATTTAACGATATGTTTATGCTTGACAAAGGAAAAGGTTTGCTTGTTCACCTTCCAGATGAGTTAACTTATGAGCCACTTGGTTGGGCTGTTAGAAAAGGTGACCCTGACTTCTTAAATTGGTTAAATAACTTTTTAAATCAAATCAAACATGACGGCACTTATGACAGAATACACAAAAAATGGTTTGTTGATGATAAGTGGCTTTCTCAGATACAGTAAAATTGTAAAGGGTTAAAATGAAAAAACTTCTCATCGCTTTTATAATGTTACTTAGTATAAATGCATTTGGAGATGATATAAATCTATGGAAAAAATCAACTCTAAATCAAATCTTAGAACGTGGCGAACTCTCTATAGGATTTGACCCTGGCTATATGCCTTTTGAGATGAGAACAAAAAGAGGAGATATCATAGGTTTTGATATAGATATTGCACGCGAGATGGCAAATGCAATGGGAGTTAAACTAAAACTCGTTCCAAATGATTGGAATGGGATAATTGCTTCACTTTTAACCGGTAAATTTGACATGATTTTAGCTGGCATGACTGTAACAAGCGAAAGAAATCTAAGAATTAACTTTACTGATCCATATATAACTATTGGTCAAACACTTCTTGCAAATAAAAAACATGCGGGCAAAACATGGAAAGATTTAGATAAATCTGGCTATACAATCACAGCAAAACTCGGAACAACTGGTGAGATAGTTGCAAAAAAAATCTTTAAAAATGCAAAGATTAAAACTTTTGAGGCACAAAGTGAGGCTATACAGGAAGTTATGAATGGGGTTGCGGATGCTTGGATTTATGACCAACCACCAAACTCAATTTATATGCTAGAAAAAGGAAAAGGGACACTTGTTCACATGAATGAACTCTTGACAAGTGAACCTTTGGCAATTGGCATAAGAAAAGGTGATCCTGATTTCTTAAATTGGTTAAACAATTTTTTAAGTCAAATCAAACACGATGGCACTTATGATAGAATCTACAACAAATGGTTCAATGATGATAAGTGGCTAAATCAAGTTCAATAAAAGGAAAAAGGAAATGAAAAAAGTATTTTTAGCATTTATGCTTTTGTTTGGCATACATGCGTTTGGGGATGATATAAATCTGTGGAAAAAATCGACTCTATACAGCATCTTAGAGAAAAAAGTTTTAACTATAGGGCTTGAT
>JBKECC010000004.1:0-2866 GCA_047974135.1 Campylobacteraceae bacterium
AATCCAAATATTGCCAAAACAAGCAGTAAAATAATCACTAAAATCGCTATGAAAAACTTTTTCATAAAATAATCTCCTCTTTAAATTTACTGCTCGTATTTTATCACTTTTGGGTAAATTGTACTATACATTTGTTTTACATGTAAAAGATTAACTTGATTACTTTATATAATCTTTCTTTAGTCTATATGGCTCATATATTTTAAATTTTTGCTAAAAAATATTGACAAATTAACCCATTTGTTGTAAACTTTCGTCACTCAAATAAATTGAGTGCTAAAAAAATATTGAGAGGATGGATAAAATGAATTTCAAACCACTAGGGCAACGAGTTTTAGTTGAAAGAGTAGAAGAACAAACAAAAACAGCTTCAGGCATTATCATACCTGACAACGCAAAAGAAAAACCACTTCACGGCAAAGTTGTTGCAATAAGTGACGAAGTAAAAGAGAAAAAACTTGTAAGCGTAAAAGACACTGTTGTATTTGCAAAATACGCTGGAAGTGAAATAACAATCGACAACAAAACTTATATAGTGATGAGTATCGAAGATGTTCTTGGAATTTTAAAATAATTTTACATGTAAAAAGGAAAAAAGATGGCAAAAGAGATTAAATATTCAGATAACGCAAGAAATGAACTTTATGAAGGTGTTAAAAAGTTAAATGACGCTGTAAAAGTTACTATGGGACCAAGAGGAAGAAATGTATTGATTCAAAAAAGTTTTGGTGCTCCTTCAATCACAAAAGATGGTGTGAGTGTTGCAAAAGAGGTAGAACTTAAATCTCCAATCGAAAATATGGGCGCAGCTCTTGTTCGTGAAGTTGCAAGCAAAACTGCTGATCAAGCAGGAGATGGCACAACAACTGCAACAGTTTTAGCTCACGCAATCTTCAAAGAAGGCTTAAGAAACATCACTGCTGGTGCAAATCCAATCGAAGTAAAACGCGGAATGGACAAAGCAGTTGAAGCTGTTATAGCGGAACTAAAAGCGATTTCAAAAAAAGTAAAAGATAAAAAAGAGATAGCTCAAGTTGCTACAATCTCTGCAAATTCTGATGCAAAAATCGGCGAACTAATCAGCGAAGCAATGGAAAAAGTTGGCAAAGATGGCGTTATAACTGTTGAAGAAGCAAAAGGTATACAAGACGAACTAGACGTAGTTGAAGGTATGCAATTTGACAGAGGCTATCTATCTCCATATTTCGTTACAAATGCTGAAAAAATGGAAGCTGTGATGGAAAACCCACTAATCTTACTATTTGACAAAAAAATCACAAACCTAAAAGACTTACTCCCAGTTTTAGAACAAGTTCAAAAAACAGGAAAGCCACTTTTAATCATCGCTGAAGATATCGAAGGTGAAGCACTTGCAACTTTAGTTGTAAATAAATTAAGAGGTGTTTTAAACATCGCTGCAGTAAAAGCTCCTGGTTTTGGCGATAGAAGAAAAGCTATGCTTGAAGATATAGCAATTTTGACTGGTGGCGAAGTTATAAGTGAAGAACTTGGACGCACTTTAGAGAGCGCTACTTTGGCTGATCTTGGAAAAGCAAGTACTATCGTTATGGATAAAGACAACACAACTATCGTAAATGGTGCAGGAGACAAGAAAAAAATCAATGCAAGAGTTGCTCAAATCAAAGCTCAAATAAGTGAAACTTCAAGTGATTATGATAAAGAAAAATTACAAGAAAGACTAGCAAAATTAAGTGGTGGCGTTGCTGTTATCAAAGTTGGTGCTGCAACTGAAACTGAAATGAAAGAGAAAAAAGATAGAGTTGATGATGCTCTTTCAGCTACAAAAGCTGCTGTTGAAGAGGGAATCGTTATAGGTGGTGGAGCTGCATTTATCCAAGCAAAATCAAAAATCAAACTAAATCTAAAAGGTGATGAAGCAATCGGCGCTGACATCGTAGTTCGTGCACTTCGTGCTCCACTTAAACAAATCGCAGAAAATGCTGGTTTTGATGCTGGTGTTGTTGCGAACAATGTTGAACTAAGCAAAGATAAAAACTACGGATTTAACGCTGCAACTGGCGAATATGTAGATATGTTCAAAGAAGGTATCATCGACCCAGTTAAAGTTGAAAGAGTTGCTCTTATAAATGCTGTATCAGTTGCTAGTTTACTTCTTACAACTGAAGCTACAATAAACGAAATTAAAGAAGACAAACCTGCTATGCCAGACATGAGTGGTATGGGCGGAATGGGAGGCATGGGTGGAATGATGTAGTCGTTTGACTACAACTGTACCCTGCTTTTATAATCTTTACATGTAAGCTTTTACATGTAAAGATTTTTCTTTCTTTTTACCTAACTTTTACTTTCCCTTTTTTTATTTATATATGATGTTTTAAATTGAAATTTTGTTAATTTTTAGTTAAAATACTATTTTTACATGCAAATACAAAAAAGGATGTGAGTATTGAAGTATTATCAAAATAAAAGAAATCTTTTTAATAAAAGCAATAAGTCAAAAGAAAACCCTTGGATTTTTGGCTTAAGTATCACGAATAAGATAATTCCAATATTGACTATTATAAGCACAATAGCATCATTTATTATTGTTTTCATATATCTAAAAAACATGGGAAAACCTGATATATTTCCCTTGGTTTTTAGCTCCATAGAAGGTGTTTTAGCTATTATTATCTCTCTATCTTTTCCTATATTGTATTTTGTTATGTTAATCACTCTTGGTCAATTTTTTATATTTATCATAAAAACATCTAATTATTATAGCAACAAAGAAAAACTAACGAAAATAGTTGTTTATATTATTTTTTTAATATTATTATTTTTAATTGTTGCTATATTTTTTTTATTTCTAATTAGAGCAAAAAGTATCTATTCGTTTTCAATA
>JBKECC010000008.1:0-24246 GCA_047974135.1 Campylobacteraceae bacterium
TGTATCAGTTATATTTCCATATCCACTTACAGTTGTTCCACTTATAGCTGTTATAACTCCACCTAAAGAGGCATTACTGTTTAGTGGAGATGAACCTACACTTAGGTTTCCACTGTTTAAATTTAGTGTTCCACTAAAGTTTGAGTTATTGCTATCAACTATAAAGGTGGAAGTGTTTGCATTAATTACTCCAGTACCACTTAGTGTTCCATTTAGTAGAGCCTCACTACTTATATTTAGTGTTCCATTTAGAGATGTTTCATTTGTATCATAGTAGTTGTATACATTAATAGCTCCTGACCTTACATGTAAAGAGCCATTGTTAAATAGTGTTACTGTTTGAATAGTTCCAGAGTCAACATTTAAAGTGTTTGTATTACTTAGAGTAGTTGTTGAAACATTTGAATTATCTATATTTGCAGTTCCATTATTATTAAATGTTACTGTTTGCATAGCCCCAGAGTTTACATGTAAAGAGCCATTATCTTGGTTAAATAGATATGTATCTGATGTATAGTTTGAACTCTCTATATTTAGTGTTCCATTGTTTAGTGTATTGTTTGTTTGAAAGATTGAACTTTGTATAGATGCTGTACCATTATTTGTTAATAGATTTGTATTGATGTTTGAATTATTTGATATATCTAAATTGGCAATGTTTCTTATACTCTCATTTATATCAAAGGTTGAATTAGAGATAGTTGCTGTTCCATTAAGATTATAAAAGTTATTTGCATCAACATTTGAACTGTCTGTAATGGTTAAATTTGCACCATACTCATTTGTAATATTGTTTGCTACACTTAGTGTTGAGTTTGTGATATCTGCTTTAGCATTCATTCCACTATTGTTAAAGTTTTCTACAGTTATGTTTGAGCTGCCTGTTATGTTTAAATTTTTATAGTTATCAAGCTCTTCTCTTGTACTTAGTGTTGCATTGTTTATATTTAACTCATTATAGTTATAAGTAGCTTTTGCATTTAACTCTCCACCATCACTTATGTTTATAGTTCCATTATTCCATACTGAATTTGTTATGTTTTGGTAATAATTTAAATTGTAAGTTGTTGTACTGTTTAGTATAAGTTCATTGGTATTACCAAATGCATTATCACTTAATGTTGTTACATTTGCAAAGTCAGTAAGCAGTGTGTTTCCTGTATAGTTTGAGTTTGAGTTTCCAACATAAGTAGCATTTGTTCCAGCAAAGGTGAAAGAGCCATCTCCAGAGAGTATCGCATTTAGTATATTGCCTGTTGCATTAGTTGAGTTTAGAGTAACTACTTTATTTAAAAAGGCTTCTATCTCTTTTAGACCATAACCAATGTAAATACCACTTCCAGGATTGGTTCCATTGTCAATGATTGTAGCTATTGTTCCAAATGTTACATTACCTACATGATCTCCCTCAAAATCTATTGTAGCTATTGTCTCATTTCCTAATTCACTTCCATTTGAGTGTCTAAGATTAAGTTGAGTCATATTTCCTGATACATTATCTGCACTTACTATTTGGTATTGAGCAGTTTCATTTGTATCTCCAAAGTTATAGAGATTTGTTGTATTTGTATATGATGCACCTGTACTTGTCTCAAGTTTGCTTAGGTTAGAATCAATTATAACTGTTCCACCTTTCCAGAGTTGGTTAAGTTACCTCCTTGAAGAACAAGATGAGGAGGAAGAGCTGTTAAGCTTAGATTAGTATCTAGTGTTCCACCACTAAAGGTTAAACCTCCTAGTTTTGTTTCATTACTGGAAGCTATAGCTATACCTTCATCATTTAATTTAAGTGTTGCATCACTTAATGCTATAAGTGATGAGTTATCTAGTATATATGTAGATTTATCCATAGTAAGAGTTCCACTAAAGTTACCACTTACTTGTGATGAGTTACTAAAGTTAAAGATATTTGATTTGTTGTCTAAATGTACAAACATCTCCCCATTTCCATAAAGTTCATTTGTGAATGTTGTATTAGTTCCTGTATAGAGTTCTAATGTTCCATTCTCATTAATTGTTACATTACTTGAAGAGTTAATGCTTGAGAGATCAGATACTTGTAAATATCCATCATTAACTATTGTTTGGTTTGTGAAAGAGTTTGCACCAACAAGTATAACTCTACCCTCACCAGTCTTTACTATACCACCATCTCCACTCAAACCAATTCCAGAAGATGAGTTTGAAACATAAAGAGTGAAGTTATCAGATGAAGTGTTTGCATTTAGATTTACAAGACCATGAAGAAATGTTCCATTTGAAGAGTTTACATGTAAAGATGTGTTACCGCTTCCTCCAGAGATTGTGGAGTTGGTGTAAAAGTGAGATGAGGCATTTGAGTAAGAACCGCTATAAGCACTGCTTAAAACTCTTATGTAGTTATCTCCACCTGCAGTAAGAGTAGAGTTTGATTTAAGAGAGAAAGTTGAAGAGTGAGCTGAACCAGAAGAGTTAAGAGTTATGTTTCCACTTCCTCCACTTGCACCTTCATTTGCACCATAAAGATAGAGCGTACCTTCGTTGATGGTGAGATTAGATGAGTAAATATTATTATCGCCAACTACTGTATTATCTCCACCAAGCTTCCATATTCCTGTACCATTTTTGACAATACTAAGGGATTGCAAAGCTGTTACATTTCCCCAAAAAGGGTCTTGCATGTCTACTATACCTGAGCCAATAGTGTCTATGGTTATATTGCCATATCGCATAAACATAGAGTTTGGGGTATTGCCATTATTCATAGTATTATTTGCAAAAAGAAGCATATTGCCATTAGTTGCTCGAAGGATAAAGTTACTTTGTTCTAACAGAGAAATTGCACCACCTACTTTATTACTAGTACCAATACTAGTGCCACCTGCTTTATTATTTAAAAAGGTAGAATCTACTATGACTCCATCAAAATGCTTTGTAAAGCGTAGTGCCCCATCGTTATGTGCATTATTTCCAATAAAGGTAACATTGACAAAGGTTGCATTTGAGTATTTAACATAAACTGCTGCACCATAAGATGCACTATTGTTGGTGAAGTTTGTATTTGAGATAACTCCTGAAAGGTTCCCAGCAGAAATCGCACCACCATAGTTACTACCACCAGTTGCAATATTATTTATAAAGTTTGTGTTTGAAATATTTCCACTTAAGGTTTGATTGACAAAAATCGCTCCACCTTGATTTGAAAGTACTCTATTGTTTGTAAAGTTGGAATTTTCTATATTGCCAATGAAATTATTTGCCCAAATTGCACCACCACTGCTACTTGCATTATTTCTATCAAAGTTTGAATTAGAGATGGAGCTCGTGAAGTTGCTTAATGCAAAAATAGCTCCGCCATATTGCTTTGCAGCAGTATTGTTTGCAAAATTAGAATTTGAAATAGTTCCACTCAAAGTATTTGTCCAGATTGCACCACCACCAGCATTTGAGGTATTACCATTCGCAACATTATTTGTAAAATTTGAGTTTGAAATGTTTCCATTAAAAGTACCATTGGTATAAATCGCTCCACCAGAAATATTTGCTGTGTTGCTTGTAAAGGTTGTATTTGAGATATTTGCCATTAATGTTGTTGAATAGATGGCACCACCCTTTTGTTTTGCGGTGTTGTTTGTGAAGTTAGAGTTTGTGATGATACCATTAAAATCATTAACAGCATAAATCGCACCACCACCATGATCTGCAACAATTCCATTTGCAGTATTGCTTATGAAGTTAGAGTTTGTGATATTTCCATTAAAACTAGTTATAACTATAGCACCTCCACGAGTTCCTGCAGTATTGTTTATAAAAGAATTGTTTGCTATATTGCCTATAAACGAGTTAGAATTAATTGCTCCTCCTGTATCACCTGCAGTGTTATTTGCAAAAATACTATTTGTTATATTGCCTCTTGTTACACCAGTATTATAAAATGCCCCACCATTTACACTTGCTTGATTGTTAGTAAAATTACTATCTTTTATTTGAACTGTAGCACTTGTGGTATAAATAACGCCCCCACGACCAGCAGTTGCTGTATTATTTGAAAAAGTAGAATTTGAAATGTTAGCATTCAGTGTTGTTGCGTAAATCACACCGCCACCCACTCCTTTTGCAGTATTGTTTGTAAAAGTTGAATTTGTAATATTTCCACTCAAAGTATTTGTCCAGATTGTACCACCGCTTTGACTTGCAGTATTATTTGTAAAATATGAATTTATTATATTTCCAGTTAAATTTGTTTGAGCATAAATAGCCCCACCTTGGGTTGCTGTATTATCTGTAAAGTTTGTGTTTGTGATAGTTCCATTTAAAGTTTTTGTCTTAATAGCACCGCCTTGATCAACTGCTGTGTTATTTGCAAAACTAACATTGATTATATTTCCATTCAAGTTTTCAACAACATGGATAGCACCACCATGATAAGCTGTATTATTTGTAAAGATTGAAGTTTGAATGACTCCATTTAAGTTTTGAAAAACAGAAATTGCACCACCTTCAGAATTTGCGGTATTGCCCGTAAAGTTGGAATCTGTGATGTTTCCATTTAAGTTTTCAAAAACAAAAATCGCTCCGCCATAATTTGATACAGTATTATTTGTAAAATATGTGCCAAAGATATCCCCATTTAAATTGCCTGTAAATATAGCGCCTCCTGAGCCATTATCTGCATGATTATTTGTAAAGTTGGAGTTTGAGATATTACCACTATAGGTTCCATCTACATATATGGCTCCACCATGACCAAAACTTGCATTGTTGTCGATAAATGTTACATTATCATATGTTGTATTGGAAATTATTGCATAGATAGCACCACCTTGTTGTGCGGTATTGTTTGCAAAATAAGAGTTTGAAATTGCACCATTGAAAGCAGTTAGACTGCCAATCGCTCCTCCATCAAGTTGTGCTGTATTATTTGTAAAGTTTGAGTTTGATACATTACCATAAAAGCTATAGGCAAAAAATGCTCCTCCATAGTTTGATGCATTATTACCTATAAAAGTAGAGTTTGAAATAGTTGCATTTGAAATATTTGCAAAAATTGCACCACCTGCACCATTATTTGCGTAGTTATTTGTAAAATTAGTGTTTGTGATATTCCCAGATAGAGTATCATTAGCATAAATAGCTCCACCACTCAAACCAGCTGTATTATTGTTAAAACTAGAGTTTTTAATATTTCCTGTTATGTTGCTTGCCCAGATGGCACCACCATCATTAGCTGCTTTATTGTTTAAAAAATATGAATTCGTTGTATTTCCATATAAATATTCCCCAATAAAAATTGCTCCACCAGAGCCAGAAATTGCATTACCACCTATAAAGTTTATATTTTCAAAATTAGCATTAGAATTTGCACTAGTATAAATCGCTCCACCAAATTTTGCTGTATTGTTTGTAAAGATAGAGTTTTTAAACAAACCACTTAAATTTGAATTAACGTTTATTGCTCCACCTACACCTACTGCTTTATTGTTTGTAAAATTTGTATTTGTTATAGTGGCATTGATATTGTATGCTGCGATTGCTCCTCCGCCTGCACCAGTAAAGTTTCCTGCTGCATAGTTACTTTCAAATGAAGAGTTAGAGATAGTACCATTAAAAATATATGATGTATTTGAACCAATAGACAATGCACCTCCAGAACCAGATGTAATATTTGTTGCATTGTTTCCTATAAATCTCACACCATCAAAAGAAGAATTAGAATTTTCTCTAACATATATGGCTCCACCGATAGTTCCTGCTGAATTGTTAGCAAAAGTAGAATTTGTGAAAGTTCCTACCATGGTTTTATTTACATGTATAGCTCCACCACTACTTGCATTGCCTATTACCGCGTTGTTTGTAAAATTTGTATTTGTTATAGAAGTGCTTAGATTTTGTTCTGTATAAATCGCACCGCCATAATTAGGGCCAGAGTTATTTATAAAAGATGAGTTTTTGATAATACCGCTCATGGTGCTGTTAACGTATATACCACCAGTAGAAAAGTTTCCTTTGTTTCCTATAAATGTTACATTATCAAAAGTGGCATTTGAACTTCCTCCAACATAGATAGCGCCACCACTTCTATTTGCGGTATTGTTTGTAAAAATAGAATTTGTGATATTTCCACTTAAGCTCTGATTGACAAAAATCGCACCACCATAAGACATTGTGTTATTTGCTTTATTGTTTGTAAAATTTGTATCAATTATATTTGCATTGAAATTATTAGCCCAAATCGCTCCACCAGCACCAGATACTTTATTATTTATGAAGTTTGAGTTTAAAATGTTGCCATTGAGGTTTTGGCCTATATAAACAGCACCACCATATGCATTTGCTGTGTTGTTTATGAAATTTGAACCATTAATCATTCCATTCGTAGAAGTTTGTATATAAACTGCACCACCATCTTGAGCTGCAGTGTTATTTATAAATGTATTGCCTGAGAGTATACCTGTTGAGCTAATTGCCCAAAAAGCACCGCCATCTACGCTTGCACTATTGTTTATAAATAAATTATCTGTGATATTTCCATATAAATCATACACAAGAATGGCACCACCCAACCCCCAATATGAACTAGTACCTGTTACTTTGTTGCCAATAAATGTATTGTTTGAGATGGTACCATATGTCTGTTCTGAATGAAAAGCACCACCTTGTTCTTTTGCGGTATTGTTTATAAATTGATTATTGGAAACACTTCCATTAAATGTATTTTTTACTAGAAAAACACCACCATTGTTTGCGTAATTGCTTATAAATGTATTACCTGTGGTATTGCCGGTTAAATTACTAACATAAATAGCGCCGCCACTATTTGCAACATTTGCATTTTTTAAAGTGATGTTTGAAAATCCACTAAAGTTACCGCTTGCATTAAATATTCTATGACCATTATTTCCACTTATGGTTGAGCCATTTCCATCTATGAATATATTTTTTATATTAATTTGTGAAGTGTGTGAGAGATTTGTATAGTTGCTGTTAAATACAACAGTTTGACCGTCTGCTGCATTTGTTATACCTGTTGTCCAGTTTGTATCACTAACTGAAACTTGCGCATAAGAAGAGAGATTTAAAAGTATTAATAAAGCCGTGTATCTAATCAGTTTTTTCAAAAGTTTTTCCTTGGATTATAAAAAAATTACAAATCTAAGATTTTAACACAGATACACGTTTTTTTTAATTAAATCAATAATTTTTAGTAAATAAAATTTTATTATTATGTAAGAAAATATTCAATAGTTTAACAGTATTTTTTTAGAAGTTTACATGTAAGGGTTTTTTAATGTATTTCGCGTGTTGTGCAAGTATATGCACAAAGCAAACCTAAAGAAGAGAAGCAAAGTTCTCTTCTTTTTTGCGGTTCTCGTGTAAAAAGTTATAAAGCTTTTGAGATGAGAGAGTTTAATCTTTTTGCAAAACTTGGCATATCTTCTATCTTCATGCCTTCTTGTATTTTTGCAACGTCTAAAAGCAAATAAGATACATCACTTAAGAGTGGATAGTCGTCTTTACTTAAAAGTTTTGCAAATATCTCGTGTTCAGCGTTTATCTCTAAAATCGGTTTTATCTTTGGTAGATTGTCTTGTCCCATCTGTTTTAACATCTGTTGCATAGCAAAATCTGGATCATTTTTGTCATAAACCAAACAACTCGGAGAGTCACTTAAGCGGTTTGAGAGTTTTACATCTTTTACTTCATCTTTTAAAAGCTCTTTCATTTTTGCTAAAAGCGGGGCAAATTTTTCTAAGTTTTCTTTTGAAGTTGTTTCATCTTCTTTAATCTCTTCATCAATGTCAGAGTTATTTACCGGTTTTATTGGAGTTTTGTCAAACTCTTGAACCATTGGTATAACGATGTTATCTATCTCTTCATCAAGAAGTAAAACTTCTATATCTTTTTTCTTGAATTTCTCTATAAGAGGTGAATTTCTAACCATATTTTCATTTTCACCAGTTATATAGTAGATGCTTTTTTGGTCATCTTTCATAGCACTTTTGTACTCTTGTAGGCTAACTAAACCTTCACGCTTACTTGATTTAAATAGTAAAAGTTCCAAAATCACCTCTTTGTTTTCAAAATCGCTATAAAGTCCCTCTTTTAAAACCCTTCCAAAAACTTTGTAAAATTCTAAATATTTCTCTTTGTCATTTTCTTTTAGTTTTTTAAGTTAACCGAGTATCTTTTTAACAGAAGCTTTTTTTATAGTGCTCAAAATCCTGTTTTGTTGTAAGATTTCACGGCTTACATTTAGTGGTAAATCTTCAGCATCTATAACACCTCTTACAAATCTAAGATAAGAAGGAAGTAACTCTTTGTCATTATCGGTTATAAAAACTCTTTTTACATAAAGTTTTATGCCAGATTGGTAATCAACCCTAAAAAGATCAAATGGTGCAGTTTTTGGGATGTAAAAAAGTGTTGTGTATTCGGTTGAGCCTTCAGCTTTTGTATGAATCCAAAGAAGTGGATCGGTGCTATCGTGAGATATTTGTTTATAAAAATCTTTATACTCTTCATCTTTTATATTTGTTTTTGAAAGTCTCCAAAGAGCCGATGCTTTGTTAATTTGAACATGTTTAGTTTCGTATGTACCTTCTTCGCCTTCTTTGTCACTTGCTTTATACTCCTCTTTGTCCATGAAAATAGGAAAAGGGATGTGGTTAGAGTATTTTTTTATAATCTCTTCTAAGCGGTAAGACTCTAAAAACTCGCTTGCATCATCTTTTAAGTAAAGAGTTATGTTGGTTCCATGTTCTTCTTTTTCTGCTTTTTTGATAGTATAATCGCTATCAGCAGTGCTACTCCAAATATACGCAGCATCACTTCCAGCTTTTTTACTTAAAACTTCTATCTTGTTTGCAACCATAAAAGCAGAGTAAAAACCAACACCAAATTGTCCTATAAGACTTGAGTCTTTTTTAGCATCACCGCTTAAGTTTTCGATAAAAGACTTTGTTCCACTTTTTGCAATGGTTCCAAGGTTATTTATCATATCCTCTTCATTCATGCCAATGCCCGTATCACTTATAGTTAGAGTTTTTGCCTCTTTGTTTAGGTAAATATCTATCTTTGCTTCGTACTTTAAGTTTTTAAAATTTTCATCTGTTAAGGCTAGGTAGCCAAGTTTATCAAGTGCATCTGAAGCGTTTGAGATAAGCTCACGTAAAAAAATCTCTTTGTTTGAGTACAGAGAGTTAATCATGAGATTTAATAGTTGATTTACCTCTGTTTGAAATTTATGTTTTGCCATATTTTCTCCTAGTGTATTTAAAATTTAGAAGGGAATTTTATCAAATAAAATAAAATAAAAGTTTACATGTAAAGATTAGTTTTTTACATGTAAAGATTGTAAACGGTTTAACTCTTCTTGCATTGAACTGTGTAAGTTTAAGAACCAATTTTCATCATCTTTTGGGTCAATGATGGGTAAAAATGAGATATCTAAAATACCTGAATTTATCTTTTTGTTTTTTGCATCAAAGATATTTTTTGCATTGTTTAGTACTACTGGTTGAACTTTGATGTCAAGTTTTTCTGCTAAGATTTTAGCACCTTGTTGAAACTTTAAAAGGTTTTTTCCATCCCCTCTTGTTCCTTCTGGGAAGATGGCCAAAACTCTGTTTTTCTCAAGTCTATCTTTTGCATCTTTTAGTAGTTTTACTATAGCTCTTTTGTCGCTTCTGTTTATGCTTATCATGTCTGAAAATTTTAGTGCATAACTAAAGACTGGCACTTCAAATAACTCTTTTTTTGCACACCAACAGGTATCACACTCCAAAACACCTTCCATAACTACGATGTCAAGCATACTTTGATGGTTTATGATAAGAAGTTTTGCTTCTTTGTCGAATGCACCTATAATATTTGGTTTGTAGCCAATAACCTTTTGTTGAAGTTTTCCCCAAGTAAATCTGATATTTTTATGTTTTTTTCTAAAAAAAAACATAAAAGTTATTACGAGAAAAATAGTTATAACAAACTGTACACAATAGAGGTAAAATCTAATTTTTGATAGCATTCTCTTCTTTTATCCAGCCGATTCTTCCATTTGGAAGTAAAACTTTCATATATCCATTTTTACTTAACAATCTCTCAGCTTCTATAGCATTTTCAGTTACATAAAAGATAGTTGAACCTTGCATAGGAAGAAGATAAACACTCGTGTCTTTTAAAATGATGATATCGTTAAATGGGTTATTTATATAAGCTATGTAAATTACAAGTGCTATGGCTGCTGCTATTAGAATTTTGAATCTCTTAAAATAAAATACAACTATCAAAATTAGGGCAACAACCCCAAGGGCTATGCTTTTATATAGGTTCATTTTACTTTTTTTAGGATTTATCTCGACGTGAGTACTCATTTCCTCTATTTTAAGCTCAATAGGAACCCTAACTTGTTCAAAAGAGTTTTTTTGAGTATTAAAGTAAGTAAACTCTAATGCTCGCTCAAAGTTTGGAACAAAAGTATTAAATTGTATCTTTTGAGAAGATGCTGTATTGCTAAGCATATTTACAGTGCTATTGGACAATTTTTTTAAGCGAAAATCTTCTAAATTTCCAAGAGTTGTCTCAATCTCAACTGTTAATAAAATCAAAGCATCGTCATATCTGCTCGTGCTATAACTCTTTACATGTAAAGTTTTTGCTAAAACTCCAGAAAATTTATCATCAACATTTAGCTTTATGGATTCAATGCTTTGAGGTTGAAGCACGGTTTTTTCAACAACTGCATTGTCTCTTTGAAGTTCAACCGTAAAACCAGCTAATGATTTTGTATTGTTTAAAACTTTTACATAAAACGTGTTGCTAAATTGTCCTTTTTCATCTTTTATCCAAGGATTGTCAGCATTTAAAAGTTTATAATTTTTTGTATCTGTGAGTGTTGTTAAAATAGAATCATAATCGCTTCTTGTGATTACGCCATTTATGGTTATGGGGACTATTTCGTGTTTATAAACTCTTGTTGGCAAATCACCAAAATTTAAAAAAATAGATTTTGTTTGCGCAGGCAAATTTATTACTACACAAACAAAAAGGAGTAGGGCTTTTAAAAAAAGTTTCATTAACCGAGAAAACCTTTAAGCATTTTAACACCATCACTGCTTCCAAGAACATCTTCCATGGCGCGTTCAGGGTGAGGCATAAGTCCAAAAATGTTTCTATTTTTATTGCAAATACCTGCAATATCTTCACATGAACCATTTGGATTATTTTCGTTTCCATCTTTATCACAATAAGTTAGAATGATTTGGTTATTGTCTTTTAGAGATTTTAAACCATCTTCACTACTAAAGTAGTTTCCATCTCCATGAGCTATAGGAACATTTAAAATATCTCCAACTTTTAGTTTTGACAAAAATTTATTGTTATTGTCAACCACTTTTAAGTGTTGAAATTTTGAGATAAAGTGTAAGTTTTTGTTTTTAATCATTGCACCAGGAAGCAGGGCAGTTTCAAGTAAGATTTGAAAGCCATTACAAATTCCTAGCACATATCCGCCTTTGTTTGCAAAATCTATAACAGATTTCATGATAGGTGAAAACTTAGCAATCGCAGCACATCTTAGATAATCTCCATAACTAAAACCACCAGGAAGCACAACTAGGTCAACTCCTTTTGGTAAGGTGTCATTTTTATGCCAAACAACCTCTACACTTTTGCCTAAAAGCTCAAATGCCCACTTTGTGTCGTTATCGCAGTTTGTTCCGGGAAATACTACAACAGCTACTTTCATTTTATCTCTATTTTAAAATCTTCGATAACGGTATTTGCAAGCAACTCTTCACACATTAGTTTTGCATCTTTTAACGCTTTTTCTTTATCGTTTTCTTTTACATGTAAAACTATCTGTTTTCCGATTCTAACACTTTCAATACCATTAAATCCAAGAGAGCTAAGCGCGTGATGAACGGCTTTTCCTTGTGGGTCTAAAACACCATTTTTGAGCTTTACGTTAACTACGATTTCCATTGTTGATTATGCCTTTAAAATTCTTTTTAAAACTTCTTCATACGCTACTTTAACTGCACCAATACTTTGGCGAAATCTATCTTTGTCAAGTTTTTCATTTGTGTGAACATCCCAAAAACGGCAGCTATCAGGACTTATCTCATCTGAGAGTAAAATGTTTCCATCTTTGTCAACTCCAAACTCAACTTTAAAATCAACAAGTTTTAAATCTCTCTCAAAGAAGAAAGGTTTTAATACATCATTTATCTTTCTACCAAGTGCTCTTAGGGTTTCAAGGTCACTTCTATCTTTTACAAGTTTTAAGATTAAGCAGTGGTCATCATTTATAAGCGGATCGCCAAGGGCGTCATCTTTATAGTAAAACTCAACTAAAGTAAAAGGTAAAACATCCCCTTCTTTTATACCAAGTCTTTTTGAAAGTGAGCCAGTTGCGATGTTTCTTACAACAACTTCGATTGGCATGATTTTCACTTTTTTGATAAGTTGAGAGTTCTCATTTATAGTTTTTACAAGGTGAGTTTTGATACCGTGTTTTTCTAGCAGGTGAAATAACTCAGTACTGATTTTGCAGTTCAATGCACCTTTTCCAGCTTCATTTCCTCTTTTTTCAGCATTGAACGCTGTTAAATCATCTTTAAATTCACTAATTAAAAGATTTGCATCTTCTGTTTTGTATAACTTTTTGCCCTTGCCTTCATACAATAATTCACATTTTTGCATGTAATTTCCTTTTACTTTTGAGATGTTAAATTTAAAACTTTGATAATATCAATAGCACTTTTGAGTTGTAAATCTTTTAAAACAATATTTGAAGAGATAATCTCTTTTGATTTGTTGTCATCACCTTTTGTGTCATTTGATGAAGTTGTGTTTGTTGCTACATTTTTTGCAGTTGTATTGCTGCTTACTTTGTCTAGTTCACCCTCTAAATGTTTTTTCAAATCTACCTCTTTGATTGAAAAATCATTCTCATCATGTGGAACGCTTCCTGGATAAACTGTAACATCAGGTTCAACGCCAGTTGCTTGTATGGTTCTTCCAGATGGTAGGTAATATCGTGCGATTGTAAGTCTTATAGCTTCAGTGTCAGAGACTGGAAGTACTGCTTGAACGCTACCTTTTCCAAATGTTTGTTCTCCAACTATGATAGCTCGTTTATGATCTTGCAAAGAGCCACTTACGATTTCGCTTGCACTTGCACTTCCACCATTTACTAAAACAACAAGAGATTTATCTGTAATCATTCCTTTTTTTGCACTAAATACTATATCTTCAGATTTTTCTCTTCCTTTTTGAGAAACTATAGTTCCGTTATCAACAAAAAGATCTGTTAATTTTACCGCTTGGTCAAGAAGTCCTCCTGGGTTATTTCTTAAATCCATGATAACACCAGTTATATTTTTGTGTTTACTGAAAACTTCTTTTGTTTTTGTTTCAACATTTTTATCAAAGTTTGTGATTCTAAGATATAAGATATTTTCACCTTCAATCATTCTGCTGTAAACTGATTCAACCTTTATCATATCTCTCTCTAGATTAAAGATAAGAGGTTTTTGCTCACCTTTTCTAACAATCGTCAAAGTTACTTTTGTTTTTGGTTTACCTCTCATAAGAGTAACTGCTTCATCAATCGTCATATTTAGAGTTGAAGTATCATCAATCTTCAAGATAATATCTCCAGATTTTATGCCAGCTCTGTCTGCTGGAGTATCTTCTATAGGAGCTATAACAGTAACAGCACCATCTTTCATGCCTATAGTAAAGCCAATACCACCAAACTCACCATCAGTTTGAACTTTTAAGCTTTCAAATTTTTTACTATCAAGATAACCAGAGTGTGCATCAAGGTTTGATATGAGTCCCTCAATAGATTTGTTTATAATTTCTGAAATTGTTAAATCATCAACGTAATACTGTTCAACGGTTCCTACGATTTTTGTGTATTTTGCTAATGCATCAAGTCTTGATTCTTTTGTTTTGTTTGTAGTGTTTGAATTTACCGCTGTTGTGCCAAGCAAAATTGTTGAGCCAAGAAGTGTGAAAAGAAAGCCACAAACAGCAAGTTTTTTATTTCTCATTGTGTATAAGTTCCCCTAATAATTTTAAAGGAGTGATTATACGAAAAATTGCCTAAAATATAAGTTAAGAAAGCAATTTTGAAATAAGTAGTAGCAATAACTATAACAAAAATTATGCAATATACTTGACATTAAGTGACTAAAGGTTGTATAATAAACATTAATTAAAAAAATAGGAGAAAATTTATGAAAAATATATTTGAAAAATTAACTCATCAAATGACAGCAACGCTAGAGAGTGCAGTATCTTTAGCACTTCATTCAAAAAATGCCGAAGTAAAACCTTTACATGTAATATGGGCACTGCTTACAAATACAAGTTCTATATTAAATCAGATTTTTAACAAAATGAATATAGATAAAAGTGCTTTTGAGTTGGAGATAAAAAGCGAAGTTGAAAAATTTGCCAAAACATCATCTTTAACAAAAGAGAGTATTAAACTTTCCCGCGAACTTGTTGATAGCTTGCAAAGTAGTGAAGGGCTTATGAGTGAACTTGGAGATAGTTACTTGGCCGTTGATACTTGGATTTTAACCATTTTGGAAAATAGCGAAATAAAAAAACTTTTTGCAAAATATATTGATATTTTAGAACTCAGAAAAACCATACAATCCTTGCGAGCAGGAAGAAGTATAGACAAACAAACAGCAGATGAAAATTTAGAAGCTTTGTCAAAATATGGTATCGATTTAACTGCAAGAGCAAGAGAAAACAAACTTGATCCTGTTATAGGTAGAGATGAAGAGATAACAAGAATGATGCAGATATTAATCCGCAAAACAAAAAACAATCCTATTTTACTTGGAGAACCAGGAACTGGAAAAACTGCTATAGTTGAAGGGTTGGCACAAAAAATAGTAAATGGTGAAGTTCCTATATCTTTGCAAAATAGACGCGTAATAGCACTTGATATGAGTGCATTAATCGCTGGTGCAAAATATAGAGGTGAATTTGAAGATAGACTAAAATCAGTAATTGATGAAGTAAAACAAGTTGGTGATGTTGTACTTTTTATAGATGAGATACACACTATAGTTGGAGCAGGAGCAAGCGAAGGAAGTATGGACGCTGCAAATATCCTAAAACCTGCACTTGCGCGTGGTGAACTTCACGCGGTTGGTGCTACAACTTTAAAAGAATATAGAAAATATTTTGAAAAAGATACAGCTCTGCAAAGACGTTTTCAGCCAATTACTGTAAATGAGCCAAGCATAAATGAAGCGTTGCAAATTTTAAGAGGTATCAAAGATAAGCTTGAAGCTCACCATAACGTAACTATCATGGATAGTGCTTTAGTTGCAGCAGCAAAGCTTTCAAGTAGATATATAACTGATAGATTTTTGCCAGATAAAGCGATAGATTTGATAGATGAAGCAGCAGCAGAGCTTAAAATGCAAATAGAAAGCGAGCCAACAGAACTTAGTCGCATCAAAAGAGTTATCAGCTCTTTACATGTAGAAAAAGAAGCTCTTAAAATGGAAGATAGTAAGAAAAATGAAGACAGACTAAAAGAGATAGAAAAAGAGTTGGCAAATGCAGATGAAAAAAGAAGAGCACTAGAAGGGCAATTTGAAAATGAAAAAGATGTATTCAATAAGCTCTCAAATATTAAAACAGATGTAGACGCTTTAAAAAGAGATGCAGAACTTGCAAAAAGAAATAGCGATTTTAACAAAGCTGCTGAAATTGAGTATGGAAAAATACCAGCACTTTTAAATGAAGAAAAAGCTCTAAATGCAACTTGGGCAAAAATGTTAGAGAGCGGGACTCTGCTTAAAAATCATGTAGATGAAGAGATGATAGCAAGTATTGTAAGTAAGTGGACAGGGATACCAGTAAATAAAATGCTTACAACCGAAAAGGAAAAAGTTTTACATATTGAAGAGCATTTACAAAAAGAGGTGGTTGGGCAAGATGCTGCAATTCACGCTATTGGCCGTGCCATTAAAAGAAACAAGGCAGGACTTAGTGAGCAAAATAAACCAATCGGTAGCTTTTTGTTTTTAGGGCCAACAGGAGTTGGTAAAACTCAAAGTGCAAAAGCTTTAGCAAAGTTTTTGTTTGATGATGAAAAATCTCTAATTCGTTTTGATATGAGTGAGTACATGGAAAAACACGCAACTTCAAGGCTTGTTGGTGCACCTCCTGGATATGTTGGATATGAAGAAGGCGGACAATTAACAGAGGCAGTAAGAAGAAAACCTTACAGCGTTGTACTTTTTGATGAGATAGAAAAGGCACATCCTGATGTTTTTAACATTTTACTTCAAGTTTTAGATGATGGAAGACTCACAGACAACAAAGGAGTTACGGTTGATTTTAAAAATACAATCATCATCTTAACTTCAAATATTGCAAGTTCAAAGATTATGACTTATGAGGGTGAAGAGAGAAGAAATGCTGTTATGAATGAACTCAAACTTCATTTTAAACCAGAGTTTTTAAACAGACTTGATGATATTGTTATCTTTAATCCTTTAAGCGAAGATGGACTTAGAGAGATTGTATTTATTATGTTCAAAGATATAAATAGAAAACTTGAAAATAGAAATATTAAAGCTACACTCAGTAAAGATGCGGCTGCTCTCATCGCCGAAGCTGGATTTGACGCGGTTTATGGTGCAAGACCGCTTAAACGTGCACTTTATGAATTAGTTGAAGATAGGCTTGCTGAGCTTATTTTAGAAGATAAAATAGTTGATGGTGATAGTATTTTGATAGATGCAAAAAACGGCAAAATCGAGATAACTAAACAATAAACTATTAAAATATACTCTTACATGTAAACACTTTTGCATGTAAGAGTTTTTAAGCGCAACTTTTCACCCCAAAATAGCACTATTTATAACCACTTAAGCAATACTTAGTTAAAATCATCAGCTTAATTTAATTTTATAAAGGGATTTTGATGAAAAGAACTTATCAACCACACAATACTCCAAAGAAGAGAACTCACGGCTTTCGTGCAAGAATGAAAACTAAAAACGGAAGAAAAGTTATCAATGCAAGACGTGCAAAAGGTAGAAGCAGATTGGCAGTTTAAATTCGTACTGCTCCATAAAAACGAGCAGTGAATTTTCAGATATTTACCAAAATGGTAAAAAGTGGCATATCGATAGTGCCGTGATCTTTTACAAAGCATCGGATAAAAAAAGAGTAGGGTTTATAGCAAGTAAAAAAGTTGGAAACTCTGTGAAAAGAAATCTTGCAAAAAGAAGACTAAGAGCTATTTTTAGAGAGCATAGTTTGGAGCTTAAAAGCGGAGATTATGTTTTTATAGCAAAAAATGCGATACACAACATCGATTATTTGGGTTTAAAAAATTCGATATTGTGGTCTTTTAAAAGACTTGAATGTTTTCTTAAATGATAAAAAAGTTTTTTTTATGGCTTTTGGCGTTTTACCAAAGATTTCTTACACTATTTTCTTTTGGTAGTTGTAGATACTACCCAACTTGCTCCGAATATGCGAAATGGCAGATGGAGTACAACTCTTTTCTCAAAGCACTTTTTTATACTACTCTTAGAATTTTAAGATGCAATCAGTTTTTTGATGGCGGAATAGATTATCCAATTATCAAAATAAATAGGCTAAAAAAGCCGAGATATCTTTTTTGTTGTTGCAACAATTATAAAAGAAGAGTTATTTTTTGGTTTTTTCCAAAAAACTCGAAAGATTTTTATGTTGTAAAAGCTTTCAATAAAATGGGTATATAAAATAGTTTAAGGAATTTTCGTGATTGATAAAATGAGCACTCAGCAAAGGATTATACTCGCAACGGTTTTAGCATTTGTTTTCTTTTTAATGTATGACTATTTTTTAGTTCCAAAAAAACAGATAGAAACAAGTAACGCAACACAAATAGAGCAAACAACCACCGCTCAATCTGCACCAAATATCTCACAAAATGTAGCATCACAATCAGTTGCTTCACCGGCATCATCATCTCCTGCAACTTCTGAAAGCAGTGAAATAATTTCAAAAATTTATGCAGATGATTATGAAGTGTATATAGATAGATTAGGACGTGTTCAAAAGTACTTTTTAAATGGTGTAAATTTTAAAGATAGCGAAGGTGAAAGAATACAACTTATTGATTCTTCTTTTGGTCTTCTTCCGCTTGAGATAAGATTTAGCGACACAATAGTGAACAATGAAGCGTTTACAACTCCTTATGTTGCAGATAAAAGTGAAATCAAACTAAATGGTGATGGTTCGGGAGTTTTAGTTTTAACTCAAACGCTTTCAAGCGTTACAGTTACAAAAACTATCACCTTTACTCAAAAAAATGGCTACAAGATAGATGTTTCACTCTCAAGTCCATTTAGATATTTTATAACTCCTGGTTTCCGCCCAAATGTTATAGCTGATGGATATACTTTTCATGGTGTTATCGTCCAAAATGAAGATAGTTCATTAGAAAAAATAGAAGACGGTGACGCAAAGAAAACACAAATATTTACAAATAGTAAATTTGCCGCAGCTTCAGATAGATACTATACAACTCTTTTTGCAAACTTTGATACAGGCTTAGAAGTTACCGTCTCACCAGCAACTGACAATAACCCAAATATATTTATATCAAGTGATAAAGAGTTAAGCCTAACTGGCTACATGGGACCAAAATCAAGAGAAGATATATATGCAGTTGATAGCAGACTTGATCCAGTAATCGAGTATGGTTTTTTTACACTTATCTCAAAACCACTATTTTCATTTTTAAATTTCATTCACTCTAAAATTGGTAACTGGGGTTGGTCTATCGTTATCATGACTTTAGTTATTCGTCTATTTTTATATCCAATCACATATCGTGGTATGGTTTCTATGAATAAACTAAAAGAGTTAGCTCCAAAAGTTAAAGAATTACAAGCAAAATACAAAGATGACAAGCAAAAACTAAATGTTCAAATGATGGAACTTTACAAAAAACATGGTGCAAATCCAATGGGTGGTTGTTTGCCAATCTTGATACAAATACCAATCTTTTTTGCTATTTACCGTGTTTTACTAAACGCAATCGCACTTAAAAATGCTGAATGGATTTTATGGATACACGACTTAGCCGTTAAAGATCCATATTTTGTACTACCAATATTGATGGGTGCAACAATGTTCTTGCAACAACGCATAACCCCAACAACCTTTGCAGACCCAATGCAAGAGAAGATTATGAGACTTTTACCTATCATCTTCACATTCTTCTTCTTGATGTTCCCTGCAGGTCTTACACTATATTGGTTCATAAACAACCTTTTCTCTATAGCTCAACAGTTATATGTAAATAGAATTTTTGCAAAGAAAAACGAAGCAAAAGTTGAAAAAGAAAAAGAACATATAGAAGAGAAAAAAGAGAAAGCAAAAGCCAAAAAGGATAACTTATGATAAGGGTAGAAGCGCAAACGCTTGAAGAAGCGTACTCAAAAGCAGCAAGCGAACTCTCTTGCTCAGTTACAGAGTTAGAGTTAAACGTTATACAATACCCAAAATCTGGTTTTTTGGGATTTATGAAAAAAACTGCTATTGTTGAAGCTTATAGAATTGGTGAAAAAAAACATAAACCTTCTTATGAAAAACATAAAAAAGAGTTCAAAAGTAGCGAAAATACATCAAATGAAAAACCAAGAGAAGAGCATAACTCTAAAAAAAATAGAAATAAAAACAGAAGAGATAAAAGACACGAAAACAAACGTGACATCACAAAAGATGAAACTATAAAAACAACTTCTCATGAAGTAGCTCCAAAAAAAGAAGAAGCAAAAGTAATCATAAAAGAAGAAGTTGTTGTTAAAAAAAGTGCAAATGTTGTAGTTGAAAAAAAGAATTCAACTTCAAGCATAACTGACAACTTTAATATAGATGATACTTTCCATAAAGAAAAAATAGATCCAAAAACCATAGTAGATGAAGCAAGAGAAGATTTAAGAAGACTCTTTAGTTTTAGTTGTTACAAGCTTGATAAAATTGATGTATCTGTTTATGATGATGAAACTCTACTTATAGAGTTTGATGGTGAAGATGCAGCACTTTTGATAGGAAAAGAAGGGCATAGATACAAAGCTATGTCTTATATGATTTATAATTGGATAAATGCAAAATATGGTTTAGGTATTAGACTTGAAATATCTCAATTTTTAAAAAATCAAGAAGAGATGATAAATAGCTATCTTGTAAGTGTGATTGAAAGAATCAATACTCAAGGAAGAGGGCAAACAAAAATCCTTGATGGAGTTTTGATTAAAATAGCACTTGAGATTTTAAGAGAAAAATTTCCAGAAAAATATGTTGGAATCAAAACTGGCCGTGAAGGCGGTAGATTTATTGTTGTAAATGATTTCAATAGGAAAGCTCAATAGATACAATAGTAGCAATTGCAACTGCGAGTGGTATAGGTTCTATCGCAGTTGTTAAGCTAAGCGGTAAGAGAGCTTACGAGATAGCTCTTTTACTTTCCAAAAAATCCTCACTAACTCCAAGAATGGCAACTCTTTCACATTTATACAATCATGAAAATGAAGTGATTGATGAAGCTATTCTTATATACTTTAAAGCACCATATAGCTATACAACAGAAGATATCGTAGAATTTCAATGTCATGGTGGAAGCGTTATAGCAAACATGATAGTAAAAGAGATTTTAAAGCATGGTGCTAGAGTTGCAAATCCTGGTGAGTTTACAAAAAGAGCCTTTTTAAATGGAAGGATAGATTTAACAAAAGCAGAAGCCATAGGACAACTCATAGAGGCAAAAAGTGAGAGTGCAGCTAAAATGTTATCTCGTCACTTAAAAGGTGAGTTGAAAGATTTTGTAGAGAGTGCAAGAGATGATTTGATAGAAATTATGGCTCATGTTGAAGTTGTTATAGATTATGCAGAAGAAGATTTACCAAAAAATATAGAAGATATTACAAAAGAGAAATTAAACTCTTTGATAGAAGCACTAAAAAAGATTTTGATAGCTTCAAAACAACGTGAAGGCTTGATGAATGGTTTTAAAGTTGCAATTATTGGTAAACCAAATGTTGGTAAAAGTTCACTTTTAAACAAACTTTTACAATACGACAGAGCTATCATAAGTGACATCGCAGGAACTACAAGAGACACGATAGAAGAAGAGATACGAGTTGGCACACATTTGGTAAAATTTGTTGACACCGCTGGTATTCGCGAAGCAAGTGATGAGATTGAAAAGATAGGCATAAGTCGTTCGCTTGAAGCCATTAAAAGTGCCGATATCGTTATAGCTATGTTTGATAATTCAAGAGTTTTTGACAAACAAGATGAAGCGATTTTGGAACTTATAAAAGATTACGAAGAAGATAAAAAGATAATCTACATCTTAAACAAAAGTGATTTAACTAAAAAGTTTAATAAAACGTTATCACAAGATATGATTTTACTTAGTTGTAAAAACGATACATCACTTTTGATTTTAAGGCTTGAAGAGTTGCTTGATAACAATTTAAGTCATGACGAGATAGTTCTATCTTCAACAAGACAAATATCAGCAGTAGAAAACACGCTAAACTCTCTTATAACTTCACAAGAACTTATAAATGAAGGTGAGTTAGAACTTTTTTCTTTTAATTTAAATGAAGCTATAACCTCTTTGTCTTCCATAACAAGAGCGTTTGATAGAACAGAAATATTAGATAGTATGTTTTCTAAATTTTGCCTTGGCAAATAGATTTTTTACATGTAAACTTTTACATGTAAAGCTTTTAACTCATTATTTAGCACTTTTTTTGTAGAATCCTACTTTATTTCATCCACACTTAAGGCACAAAATGAAAACCATAGAAGAGCTTTTAAAAGCCCACAAACTAAACAACGACGATTATATCAAAATCAAAGAAATCCTTAACCGAGAGCCAAACTTAGTAGAACTTGGCATCTTTTCTGCAATGTGGAGCGAACACTGCTCTTATAAATCAAGCAAAAAATACTTAAATGGCTTCCCAACCAAAGCTCCTTGGGTTATTCAAGGACCAGGAGAAAATGCTGGAGTTATAGATGTTGGAGACGGAATTGCTGCTGTTTTTAAGATGGAGAGTCATAACCATCCAAGTTTTATCGAGCCATTTCAAGGTGCAGCGACTGGCGTTGGAGGGATTTTAAGAGATGTTTTTACTATGGGTGCAAGACCAGTAGCAAATCTAAACTCTCTTAGATTTGGTAGAGTTTGGGGAGATGATAAAATCTCAAAACATCAAAGATTTTTAGTGCGTGGAGTAGTTAATGGCATTAGCCATTATGGAAATTGCATGGGTGTTCCAACTATCGGCGGTGAGACATTTTTTGATGAAAGTTATAATGGAAATATTTTAGTAAATGCCTTTACTTTAGGGCTTTGCAAAAGTGATGAGATTTTCTATGGACGCGCTGAAGGTATTGGAAATCCAGTTATTTATGTTGGAAGTAAAACAGGGCGTGATGGGCTTGGTGGGGCTGTTATGGCTAGTGATAGCTTTACAGAAGAGAACAAATCACTTCGTCCAACAGTTCAAGTTGGTGACCCTTTTGCTGAAAAACTTCTGCTTGAAGCTTGTTTGGAACTTTTTAAACAAGACTATATCGTTGGTATTCAAGATATGGGTGCAGCTGGACTTACTTCAAGCTCTTTTGAGATGGCAGGACGCAGTGGAAGCGGTATGAAGATGGATCTCGGCAAAGTTCCTGCTCGAGAAGAGGGCATGACACCTTATGAATTTATGCTCAGCGAATCTCAAGAAAGAATGCTTATTTGCGCAAAAAAAGGGTACGAAGAGAAAGTTCTTGAAATCTTTAAAAAATGGGATTTGGACGCTGAAGTTATCGGTGAAGTTACAAATACTGGAAATATGGAACTGTTTTTTAATGGTGAAAAAGTTGCAGAAATCCCAGTTGCACCAGTTAGCGAAGAAGCCCCGATACTAAGTCGCCCAGTAAAAGAGCCTGAATATTTAAAAACTATCAAAAATATAAAATGCGATATAAAAACTGCAACTCCAAGCGAAATCCTAGAGACATTTTTGGCTCATCCAGAAGTTGCTGATAAAGCGTGGATTTATGAGCAGTATGACTCTATGGTGCAAACAAATACCGTAAAAGCACCAGGAAGTTTGGATGCGAGTGTTATTCGTATAAAAGAAAATGGAAAAGCTCTTGCTATGAGTAGCGATTGTAATCCGAGATATAACTACATTGACCCAAAAGGAGGAGCAGCAGCTGCTGTTATGGAAAGCGGTAGAAATGTTGCTATGAGTGGCGCGAGACCGCTTGCTATTACTGATTGTTTGAATTATGGAAATCCTGAAAACCCAGAAGTTATGTGGCAATTTGCAGAGGGTTGCGCAGGTATAAAAGAGGCTTGTTTAGCTCTAAATACTCCAGTTGTAAGTGGAAACGTTTCACTTTACAATGAAACAGATAAAGTCGGTGTTTTCCCAACTCCATCAATAGCTATGGTTGGATTAAATGAAGATGCAAACAAAGTATTACCTTCTGTGTTTCAAAAAGAGGGTAGTGTCGTGTATCTTGTTGGCGATACGGAAAATGAGTTTGGTGGAAGTTTATATAGAAAAGTTTTTGCAAATTGTGTTTGTGGAGAGTTGCCAAAGATTGATTATAAACAAGAATTAAAACTTTGGGAATTGATAATAGAAGCAAATAAAAAAGATTTACTACTCTCAGCAAAAGATGTAAATGTTGGAGGAATGGCACTCTCTTTAGCCAAAATGAGTGCAAAAAGTGGTTTTGGAGTTGAAGCAAAAACAAGCTTTAGTGATGAAAAATTATTCTTTAGCGAAAGTTTTTCAAGGGCTATAGTTGAAGTTAAAAACGAAGCAGAG
Organism: Campylobacteraceae bacterium; assembly: GCA_047974135.1. GTDB lineage: Bacteria > Campylobacterota > Campylobacteria > Campylobacterales > Campylobacteraceae > JAIRQK01. Next base: position 23,868 of record JBKECC010000008.1, read on the forward strand.
TTTGAAAAATTTGCTAGTAAAATCGGCATAAAAGTAGAAAAAATAGGTAAAACCACAAAAGGCAACTTAAAGATAGATAACAAGATAGATTTGAAAATAGCAAAAATCCAAGATTTGTATTTTAACTCATTTAAAAAGATGATTGAACAAGATTTGTAAAAAACTTACATGTAAAGATTTTCTTTACATGTAAATATCAAATATGCAAAAAAATTGAAAAAATAACTTTAGTAAAAGGGTGCTAAACCCTTTTACTTTTAAAACTTACCTTTTTCGTTGATTATCTTTATCAACTCCCCACATTCCTTCAAATTCTCTAAGTTTTTACACATATTTGCAATCTTTTCTTGTGTATCTTTGTCTAAAATGCCATCAGTCA
>JBKECC010000012.1:0-7575 GCA_047974135.1 Campylobacteraceae bacterium
AATGTTTGGAAGTTTAAATCTTGATGGCGCTGCAAATCTTGAAAATAGTGTTTTACATGTAAATGGAAAAAGTGACTTAGCAAATGGCGTTTTAGACTTTGATTTTAAAGACGGTGTTTTAGTTGCAAAAGGAAGCAAACTTGCAACTTCTGAGATTTTAAAAATGCTAAGTTACCCAGAAGTATTTTTTGCAAATATAGATGCAAACTTTAACTACGATACAAAAAAACAATACGGCAACTTTAATGCAACCTCTCCAAAAGGAACGCTAGCGCAAAACCAACTTGGACTTTTGATTATGCCACTTTTAAAAGTTGATATAACAAAAGAAGAGTACAAGATAGATGCAAATGGCACATTAAACAAGGAACTTATAAAATTTATGTTTGATATGGAAGCACAAAACTCGTTTATCGAGGCTAAAAATGGACAGATAAATGCTGGCGTTTTACATATACCTCTTGCTTTAAAGATAAGCAATCGTGACTTAAATGCTACGATTTCTGGCAAAGGTGACAATATAAAAGTTTCACTTGATGGCTCAGCTTACGTAAAAGACAAGATAACAGAAACCTTGCAAGACAACAACACAAAACAAAAAATACAAGATGTTCTAAAAAAATTGTAAAAAATAGTTTACATGTAAGAAAAAATTCTTACATGTAAACATAGCTGTTTTATTTTTAATATCATTATAAGTAACGACAGTATATAATTTCAGCCTTTTTTATATGGCTGGGTAGCTCAGCTGGCTAGAGCGCTGGTCTCATAAGCCGGAGGTCGGGAGTTCAAGTCTCCCCCCCGCCACCATATCAAAATCTCGATAAAATGGTACTTTTCTCTCGCTCGTTTTTAGCAATATTTCGTTTAAGCTTTGATTGGGATACACCTTGGGTAATATTTTTGTATGCTATATATAGCCTTTATCCCAAAAGTCCATCAGCTCGTTTGTTTAAAAGATAGTTTTTAAATCTAAAAAAGTAAACTATAAAACAAAGTGCAAAACACAGTGAAGACAGTGTATAAGCAATGCTTCCAAGTTCAAGTGTAAAATATCTAAAAACTAAAGAAATTAGCAAAAGTAAAAATGATGAAAATACCCAAATATCGCACTTTGGTTTTCTTCCAGTATGTACAAAACTAACAACAAACATAGCAACCAAAACTCCTCCGCCAAATCCGCCAATGCCTAAAATATGTCTTGCGTTTGATACACTAAAATCAAATCCAAGATATGCAAATCCCAAAAATATATATCCAAAAGAGATAACAAAAAGCAAAGTTGCAAGAAACAAAACAAAAGGATGGGTTAGCAAGGTTTTGTCATACTCTCTTTTGTAATCATTCATGATATTTAGAGTTGCACAAAATATAGCTATTCCCATCCAGCCCAAAACACTATCACTATGGAAAAACTCGTAAAACCCAAAAAGTAAAACACAAAATATAGAGAGGTTGTATCTAAATGCTCTTGCAAAAAATCTCTCACTCATCCTCATCTCTTCTATAAACTCGTTTATCTCTTCCATGTGAATGCGTCTTAAAGCTAAAATAACCAAAGCTATAAATAAAGAAAGCGAGAGATACAAAAAGCTATTTGGCTCTTTACATGTAAGAACTCCTGCAACGCTTAGGAAAAACAAGCTTTGCACTATTGTTATCAAAACCAATATATAAGCTATGGATGAATGTCTTTGTAAAGTATCTAAAACAACGGGCTTGAAAGCGATTGCTATTAATAGAATAAAAAAAGATACGTTAAACAAAAACGCTACCCAAACTCCAAATATATCCATACACCAAAAACTTACTCTTGCACAAATCCAAAGCAAAACTATATATAGAAGTTTTTTACCAACAATGGGTACATTTCCAGCATAAAGTTCAGGCAAAGCAGTTAGTAAAAATGCCCCAAGTGCAGCTCCTCCAACTCCAAAAAGAAGTTCATATATATGCCAATGCACGATATTTGAAAAAGGCAAAAGGTTAATGCTAAAGCCAAAACTAAAACCCCACAAAAGTATCATAAAAGCCACATACCAAGGAAGTATCAAGAAAAATGGACGAAAACCAAAAGCCAAATATGGTTTTGTGTTTATCTCGTCTTTTGGATAGTGTAAATAGTGTTTTGCTGCATTTGCCATTATCTAAGCTCCCATGTAAAAGTTTTTATAAGCGTTGCATCACTTAGCATTTTTTGTGTAAAAAGAAGCACAAACTCTTCATCTCTATCTTCTTTTTTTGTATTTAGTATAAACTCTTTTGCAACCATGCCTGGTTCTGCTTTTAAAAGCAAGATTCTATCGCTGAGCTTAACTGCTTCAGAAATGTCATGAGTTATAAAAAACATGGCTGCATTGTTTTCTCTTAAATATTTTTTTAAAATCTCAATCAACTCCTTTTTTATCCCAATATCAAGAGCTCCAAAAGGTTCATCCAAAAAGAGAAGTTTTGGTTTGTTTACCAATGCACGAGCAAGTGATACGCGAGAACTCATGCCACCACTTAAATCTTTTGGATATTTTAAAAAATCTTCCTCTTTTAGCCCAAAATCAAGCGCTATCTGTTTTGATAACTCCATTTTTCCTTTACATGTAAAAGAGGAGTTTATAAGTCCAAGAGATATGTTATCTACCACATTTTTCCAAGGAAAAAGCCTAACATCTTGAAAGGCGATGCTTTTTGTTTTAAAGCTATTTTTCACACTTCCTTCTTGCACATCTTCTAAGCCACTACAGAGTCTTAAAAGCGTGCTTTTTCCTCCACCGCTTGGTCCAATGACACTAATACATTCTCCTTCATGAAGAGTGAAGCTTATATCTAAAAGTGTGTACTCGTAACCAAATCTATGTGAGAGATTTTTTACTTCTAACTTCTCCATAATTCAACCTCTTTTCTGATTGGCTCTAGGATAACATACTCGATAAACAAAAGCACAGCTATCATCGAACAAACAAGTGCTAATGCAGTTGGTGTATCAAGATAGGTTCTTGCTATGCCAAGTCTAATTCCAATGCCGTCATTTGCACTTAAGAGTTCCGCCATCACAACAACTTTCCAAGCCATCCCAAGAGCTGAAATCCATGAAGGAAAGAGATACGAAAAAAGATGAGGAATATACAGATTTGTCATTTTTTGATACCACTTAAGCCCAAAAACATCGCAAACTTCTTTATATTTTCCATCAATTGTTCTACTTCCTTGCATCGCCCCAACGAAAACGATAGGAAAAGAGGCGATGATAACCGTAAAAAGCACAGTTGCTCCTCCAAATCCAAACCAAATCATCGCCATGACAATCCAGGCAATCGGTGGCACACCAACTAAAATGGTAACGATAGGACGAGAGAAAATACTTGCTGTTTTAAAAAATCCAGCAAGTAAGCCTAACACCGAGCCGATAACCAAAGAGATACCAAACCCTTTTAACGCTCTAAATATGGTAAGCGATAAATCTTCTTTAAAACCGCTATCCAAAAAAAGATTTTTCAAAGTTGCAAAGGTTTCAAGAGGAGATGGCAGAGTTAAATCTCCATAATATTTGTTTCCAAAATCCCAAAGTGCAAAAAAGAGACAAATAGAAGCAAGAGAGCCCCAACCACTCCACAAAAACCATGGAAAATCTTTTAAAATTTTTAAAATAGTTTTCATTGGTTAAAAAAACTCTCATCTGGTATTTTGTCGCCAACTAGCTTTGGTTCATGGAAAAGTAAAATCTCATAAAAATCTTTTAGGCTTGAAGTTGCACTTTTTATATCAACATTTTGCATATTTATGTGAGGTATAGACTCTTCAATCATCTGCGCATTAAACATTTTGATATTTTTTGCCACAAGTTTTCCTGCTTCTTTGGGGTTTTCTTTATACCAGTTTAGTGCTTTTGTGTACTCTTCTAAAACTCTTTGTTGTATCTTTTCATCTTTGCTTCCAACTACTGCTATACCAGCTTGTGGGATTTTGCCATCATTTTTAGAAAGTCTTGCCCACTCATCTTGCAAGTTTATGGCGCGATAAAGTTTTGGAGAAATTGTGCTTTGTGGAAAAGAGCTTGATTTTATAAGCGCCATAGAAGTGATTGGTTCCATCAAAAGTGCGTGTTTTGCTTTTTTTGTGATAAGCATTTGAACCGCGTTTGGCGGAGTTTGCACATAGTTTATCTTTATATCTTTTTTAGTGTCTATCCCAGCCTTTTTTAAAAGAGTAAGTAAAACAATGTCTGGCATATCTGCACGAAATGGCACGACGATTTCACTTCCTTTTAAATCTTCTATGTGTTTTAAGTTTTCATCGGAACTTAAAATATTGAAAATACCCCAAACAGAAACGCTTAAAAGCTTTACATCTTCGCCTTTGTTATAAAAAATAGCAGCTACATTTGTTGGCATAGCAACAAAATCAACCTCCTTTTTTAAAACCAAAGCTTTTAATTCATCTGGGTTATTCCACTCACGAAATACCACCTTGTTTGCTACATCGTTTAACGCTCCATCTTCTATAACTTTAAAAAATGGATGAGAAACAGAGGCAGCAGGACCAGAAAGTACCAAAGTATCAAGCTTTTCACTTCCAAACAAAAAGCCAAAAAATGCTAAAAATATAAATACCTTTTTCATACAAACTCCTTAAAAGTTGTAACGAATACCAGCGTAAAAAATACGACCATTATCTACAAAGAAATTTTCATCAAGTTTCTCACCAAAAACATTGTCAACACCACCATAAATGAGGAAGTTTTTTACTTTATAATTAAGTGCCAAATCAACATAAAACGCATCATCGCTCGTTTTTCTCACTGTTTGAATGAGTGAATTTGTGTATTCAAAGTCTTGCTTGCCAACATAGCGAAGATTCGTCTTTACATGTAAAGAATTTATAGGCGCGTAGTCAAAACCTAAAAGAACGGTTCTCTTTGGTGATAGAAGCAAATCTTTTTTACTATCTTTATCTTCTGTTTTTAACTCGCTCCAGATAAGATTTGTAGAAAATTTTTGCGAAATTTCATAATTGAAACTAAGATCAACCCCGTAACTATAAGCACTGTCGATATTTTCAAAAGTGAAATATGTGCCTTTATTTACCATATCTATTTTGTCTTTTATGTCATTATAGAAAAATGCTACATCATAACTAAGCTTTTCTATCTTGCCACCAACTCCAACTTCATAAGCGTTTATGGATTCTGGTTTTAAGTCGTATCTGCTTGTTTTTGCTGCTCTTATAACTTCAGAGCCAAGTTGCAAGCCAGTTGGAGTTTGTTTGCTCATGTACAACTCTCTTATGTCAGGAACTCTGTAACCTTGAGCAAAACTCGCTCTAAATTTTGCAAAATCATTTAAAAGATATGAGCTTGCAATTTTGAAAGTTGCTTTACTATCAGCGTTTGATATGTCATCGTATCTAATACCAAGTATAAGATTTAGCTTCTCATTTACACTCCACTCATCTTGCAAATACACGGCTTTGTAATCAACGCTTTTTTTCTCAAAAGTGCCAGCTTGATTGAAAACCGTTGCTTTTCTTATCTCGTCTCTAAATTCTCCACCAAAAGTTAAAAAGTGATCATCAAAAAAGCTTGCTTGCAAATACGCTTCGTAAGAGGTGACTCGCACATTTGCATTCATTCCATTTATGGCTGATGCACTTTGAGATGAGTAGCCTAAGTCTTGCCAAAAAATAGCAGTTGTATCATTTCTTTTTTTGTATCTTGATTGATAAACTCTCAGATTTAGCGTTAAATCTTCATGCAAAAGTGCCTTTAAATCAACCCCAACGTTTAATCTTTTGTTTGTATCTTCTGAGTGAATAGGCGTGTTAAAAACAGGAACTATATTTCCACTAACTGTATAATTACTTGGATGAAAAACTGCTATATAATCTCCCTCTCTTTTTTCATGAAGATACGAGATATCTGTGCCAATTTTAAAATTGTCAAAAAGTTCATACTCTAATCTTGTAGCAAAATTTGTAACGGTTGCATCTTCGCTTTGAGACTCTTTTGTGTTATAAGAATTTTTTATATTGTTGTTTATATTTGAATTTGGATGAGCTGATGGTTTTATCTTTGCTCCAATTCCGTTATTGACTCTTGTATCTGTTGTTCTGCTTTTTTCATAACCATTTGAGTCAAGCACGCTTGCCATAAACGAATAAGAAAACTTATCCATTTTCCCACGAATATCTGCATCATAAAGTCCATTGAAACCTTCGCCTTTGTGGTTTATCTCTGCTTTTATGCCAATGCTTCCACTTACAACATTTGTTGGTTGTTTTGTGATGATATTTATAACTCCACCCATCGCATCAGAGCCATAAAGTGCACTCGCTGGTCCTTTTATGATTTCGATTCTCTCGATGGAAGAAGCTGAAATTCTATCTATATCATAAGGATTTTTAACTTCTCCGGCAAGTCTTTTGCCATCAACCAAAAGTAAAACTCCTCCAACTCCACGAATAGAAAAGGTTGATTTTGTTTTTGAACCAACATTTGGAAACGCGTTTGATTGAAGAGTAAGCGATGGGATATTTTTCAAAATATCACTAAGCGTTCCATCTCCATTTTTCTCAATCTCATCTTTTGTGATAACTATAACAGATGAGCCAACGCCATCAACACTTCTCTCGCTTTTTGTAACACTTGTTACCTTAATCTCATCAAGCAAAACTTGTGCATTTAAAAGCAGGCTTGAAGCAATTAAGGCTAGTGGAATTTTTTTCATATTCACCCCTTTGATTTATTGAGAATGATTATAAAAAACAATAAGAATAAAAGGGTTGATTTTAATCAACGAAAGAGTTTACATGTAAAAGAGTAAAAAAGAATGTTTTAGTGTTTACATGTAAAGATGAATTGGTTGTTATTTTGAAAGTTTATTCGATAAGTTCAAAAAGTTTCTCTTCATCAAAAAAGGTGATTTTTCTACTTTTGTCCTGAGTGATAAGTCCATCTTTTTTGAATTTTGCAAGTGTGCGAGACAAGGTTTCTGGGGTTATGTTTAAAATGGAAGCTATTTTTACATCTTTTACATCACCAAAAAATGTGCTATTTTCTAACAGAAACTTTGCTACTTTTGCTTCAGCGCTAAGAGCAACTGCACTGTGCAGGACTTCAGACATTATTTTTAGTTTGTTTGAGAGTGAGCGGATGATTTTAAAAGAGATTTCTGGGTTTTTGAAAAAATCACTCTCTAGCTTTTTAAAATCCACTAAAATCATTTCAGAATCCTCGCTAAACTGTGCACTTGCAGGGTAGGGAATGTTTTCAAAGTTTGGAAGTTCTGCAACAAGTGAGATTGGTTTAAAGTTGTGCAAGAAAATCTGAGTGCCTTTGATGTTTGTTTTATAGATGCGTATCTCGCCACTTTTTAGTATGTGTAGATACTTTGGCTCCTCTTTTTCATAAAATAAAATCTCATCTTTTGAGAAGTGTTTTAATCTGCTTATATTTGAGAGTTTTTCAAGCTCTTTATCGTCTAAATGAGAAAAAAGCGATATAGATTTTAGAGTTTTTATCATGATAAATCCTTTATATAAATAGAGCTAAAACATTATAATGCTTTTGTCTATGGCAAACTTTAA
>JBKECC010000036.1:0-4720 GCA_047974135.1 Campylobacteraceae bacterium
CTTGTGAATAAATAAAAAAATATACTCAAAATACAATAAAATTGAAAATATCGTTATATATAAATAAATATAACAAACTCCCTATTCTTCGAACTCTTAGTGAAATAAATAATTATTTTTAGACTTTTTTTCTATTTTTTCCCAATATTTTATTATTACAATTTTCTTGATAAAAAAACTAAATATATATTTTAAGATTTATCCAACAAATCTTTTTAACTATTTTAGTTTTTAAAAAATCCAGTATTGCGTATATTTGTAAGTTACAACTCAAGGTTTATTGAAAATAGCTTGCAAATAGAGAGGAGAATGTTTAACCATAAAAGTAAAAAAACAGAAAATGCGGATAGATTTATTTTTATTAATTATTTAACAAGGACTTAAAATGTTTAAAAAAAAGATTACATGTATTTCTCTTGCTGTGGTAGCCTGTAGCTGTATTTATGCAAATGATTCATTGATAGAAGCATTAAAAAATGGTAAAACAAGTGGTCACTTTAAATTTGTATATACATCAGGAAGTAACTCAGATGCTCCTAATCAAGCAGGACCTGCTAATGATTCAAATACAGGCGCTGTTGCATTAGAGCTTAAATATCTAAGTGATAAGTTTTATGGTTTTAGCTTTGGAGCTGGTTTTCAAGCTGGTCATGATTTAGAGTTTCATGATTATGATGGTAGCTCTGATGATGATGCAAGAAACACTGTAAGTACTACTTTGTTATCTGAGTTATATATACAATACTCATTTTTAAATTCAGACATTAAAGTTGGTAGACAAAAGATAAAACTACCTCTTATAATGACAGATACAGCATTTGCACTGGAAGACTCTTTTGACGCAGCAAGTTTAACAATCAATGAAATACCAGATACAAGCATTAACCTACTTTATGTAAAAGAGTGGAAAATGCTATATGGCAACGATGCTTTATCGACTGACCCAACACAACAAGATATGCACTATAAAGATGGTTTATACTCATTTTATATCAAAAATAAAAGTGTAAAAAATTTAACACTTGATGGACAATTTATCACAACAAATGAAGATAAAAGAACTTGGGACCCACCTGCTATTATAGACACTAAAGGATATAGTGAGTATTTTGTTCAAGCAAATTATAAATTACCAATAGATATACCATTGTCAGTATCAGTTTTATATGCAGGAGCTTCTTATGATAACAAAACTTTAAAAGATGCTTCTATGTATGGTATAAAAGTTGACACAAGCATAAGTGATGTTAAACTGGGTGTTGCATTTACTAAAGTTGATGATGATGCAAATTTTCCAGGAACCTTAGGACATGTTCCAGATACTATAGCTTACACTGATATGCTTAACAATATGGCTATTTTTGCTGGAGTAACAGCATACTCAGTAGAAGCAAGATATAGATTTAGTTTTGGACTTGATGCAGCTTTAAAATATGGATACTTTGAACAAAGTGAAAAGGGATACATAAATAGTGGAACAACAGGAATCAAGGCAACATCAGGAACAATAGGCAATAGAATAAACCTTGACAAGTCTCATGAGTTAAACTTGGATTTGGATTATGCCTTTAGTGGTGCACTAAAAGGACTTAGCACAAAACTTAGAACAGGATACAACAAGTACGACGTATCAGGTGAAGATGATTTTTTATATGCAAGATTACACATAATATATAGCTTTTAATTTTGCAAAACATTATGGCATGATGAACCCCCCCATTATCGTGCCATAATGTTGTTTATACTAAACACAACTTTTAACAGTATTAAACATTATCCATCAATTGAAATAATAATTTTTTTTAGATTTTTTTATTTTATAATGTCATCGTTATATATCTGTATATATAAAGAACTAATTTTAATAAGTTATATAAGGAGTCAGCAAAGTATAAAATAGTTTAAATCAACAAACACAACAATCCACTATTCTTCATTATACATTAAATAATTATATTAAAATAAATAATTATTTTTAGACTTTTTTTCTATTTTTTCCAGACATTTAATCATTACAATTTTCTTGTCAAACTAACTAAATATATTTTTTAAGTTTATTTAAAAACTAAAGACTCTTTAAAATATATTGTTTGTTGATGCTGATTGTCACGAGAATGACAATCTATCTAAAATACCCAAAAAAAGTTGCAATTTTAATTGTAACGATAACTTGAATTTGGAGGTTCGAGATGAGTATGGAGACAAGAAATATCTCTCATGTGTCAAGAAGGTCTTTTTTAAAGACAGCAGGTGCTGCTGGATTACTTGCAACGATAGGAGTTGACCTTGGATTTGCAAATGTACTAAAAGCAGCTGAAGTTGACATCAAAAAAACAACTTCTGATGGCTGGCATTATGGCCACTGTAGAATGTGTATGCGTGGCTGTTGTCCAAATATGTATAGGGTTGAAAATGGTATTGCCGTAGAAATTCAAGGCAATCCAAAAGCTCCGAACTCAAAAGGCGGACTTTGTGCAAAGGGACAAGCAATCATACAAAACACATACAATCCTTACCGCGTTAAAGCGCCGATGAAAAGAACTAATCCTATAAAAGGTTTAGATGTTGATCCAAAATGGATTGAGATAAGCTGGGAAGAGGCATTGCAAACCACTGCAGACAAACTTTCAAAAATATACAAAGAAGATCCAAGAGAGTTGATTTACCAAGTAGGTTTTGGTGACATGGATTACTTCTCAACATTTGAGTTTTATTTTGCTCACGCATTTAAAACACCAAATTATGTAAAATCAAACGGTATTTTATGTACATTGCACTATGCGTCTGACCTGATTCAAGGTGTTTTTCCATGTTCGGCGCCAGATGGTACATATATAAATTATTTAGTATGTTTAGGAATGCACTTAGGATTAAGTCTTGCTTCTGCTGAAGGCGGTGCTCGCGTTCTATTTGAGCGAATGTACGACGATAGAGAGATGAAGATTGTGATGATTGACCCACGTGGCGGTCCTGAATCTTCAAAAGGAGAATGGGTTCCTTGTCGTCCTGGTGGTGACCTTGCATTTTTATTGGCAATGACTTATTCGATTTTCTATGAAGTAAAAAAGATGGACTTTTATTATCTACAATGGAGAACAACAAGCCCATATTTAATTGGTCAAGATGAAATGTACATAAGAGGTAAAGATGGCAAACCACAAATACGCGATAAATCTGATGGAAAAATAAAATCTTTCGATGATAAAACGTTAAAAGATCCTGATTTGTGGGTTGATAATATAACAGTTGATGGCAAAAAGGCGACTTCTGCTCTCACTCTGCTTAAACGCTCACTAAAAGAGTATACTCCTGAATGGGCAGAGAAGATATGTGATATTCCAGCTAGTAAAACAAGGGAAATAGCACATGATTATATAGCTAATGCTTCTATCGGTGAGTATGTTTACCTTGAAAACTCAAAAGGTGAAAAGGTAAAAATGCCAGTTAGAAGATCTCTGATTGAGGCTGGGCGTGGACTTAAAAATCAAAGAGATGGTGTTGCAAATGACTTAATGTCAAAATTACTTGCAATGCTAGTCGGCGGTATAGAGTTACCAGGTGGAACGGTTGGTAAAGCTCGTGGTATATATCATTTGCTGCCAGATGCTGATGGTGTTGTTGCACCAAAAGGTGAAGCGAAGACAGAGCATGATTTAAATATGCAGTGGCCACCACAATATATAAATCTATTTGACTGGTTCCCACATAAACACACATCCCCTGTTCATGCTTATAGAGTTTCATTAGATCCTCAAAAATATGGTTTTGACTATAATATAAAAGCACTTTTTACAATCGGTAGTAATCCAATAGCTTCGACATCAGATCCTTACATGATTGAAGAAGCAATTAAAAAAATACCATTTGGCGTATGCCTTGCTTATCACTATGATGAGATGGCTCAAATGGCAGATATACTCTTTGCTTCACACTCTTTACTTGAAAAAGAGTCTGTTAACTGCTTTGAGGGTGCATTTGATATGAACGGAAAAGATACAAATAATCTTCGTCTTATGATGTATCGTGACCCTATAGCACCTATTTATAATACCCGTCAACCTCAAGATATAGTTATGGAACTTGCAGAGCGTATGGGAATTTTGAGTGAGTTTAATGCGGATATAAATAAGGTAGGAATCATACTTGGTGAGGTTACGAATGCTCGTCTTGAAGAGGATAAGGGAGAGTTTTTGGACTTAAATAGACGTTATACTGTAAATGAACTTTGGAATATTGGTATCAAAAAATCGTTTGGCGTTGACATGGACTATTTTAGACAAAATGATGGAATTATTATATCTTATCGTGCTCCTGCCGAAGCTTACAATGCTTATTGGTATAGAGATGGTGAGTCTCGCCACCCAGTTTATTGGAATACAACAAAAATTCAAGGTGAAATTCAAACAAAATATTTTGAAGAACATGATGAAACTGTTAGTAAATATCCAGGATTTGATTGGAAAGACAATATGAACTATTACGAGTCACTTATCAAATGGAGAAGTAAAGAATTGTTGGATGTAAAAGAAGATGATGAGTTTAATCTTGTGTCTATTAACTGGAAATCAGTTACCCTGCCTTCTCGGTGTGGTGGCTCAGATCAAAAGACATGGCTAGAAGAAGCAGCAGTAGCATTTGACCCATCCTTTGGTAAAATGTCAATAAGTTCTATGACAGCTGATAATCTTGGAAGCAAGGAGGGGGAGCTGTGGGGGGGCGA
>JBKECC010000040.1:0-9642 GCA_047974135.1 Campylobacteraceae bacterium
GCAAAGTTTAGAAAAAGCACAAAATGCAACAAATTTTCAACTACAGTTTTACTCGCTTTTATGTGAAAATCAGGGAAATTTATCTTAGCCACTTTACTTCAGACAGTCAAATTCAAATCTCTTAAATGAGCTTTTTTTTAATGAAAAAAAAGAGAAGTTATTTGAAAATATCGAAGAGTTAAAAAACACAAAAGAGTTTAATTTTATAAAAACTACTGATTTATCAAACTGCCTTTATTGTCCATTTACCAAACTTTGTAGAGGTGAGTTATGAGTTTTGAGAGAAATTTAGCCTTACTTGCAAGTGCAGGAAGTGGCAAAACTTTTGCACTAAGTACAAGATACATCGCACTTTTACTACTAAGCGCAAAACCTTCAAATATCGTAGCTTTGACTTTTACCAAAAAAGCTGCAAATGAGATGAAATCAAGGGTTTTTGAAACCTTGCAAAACTTAGAAAATAAAGAAGCAGAGTTAAAAGAGCTTTGCAAACTTTTGGAGACAAACAAAGAGGAGATTTTAGAAAAAAGAGATGCTGTTTTAAAAAACTTTTTAGAAGCAAATATAAAAATTTCAACCATCGACTCATTTTTTGGTTTGATTTTACGTAAATTTTCCCTTCATTTAGGACTTTTACCAGACTTTACAAACACAGAAAGAAGCAGTGAAAAAAGACTAAAAAGAGCTTTCATAAAAAATGCAAAGAGAAAAGATGCTTACAACTCTTTAGTGCATTTTGCAAACTTTGGCAAAAAAAGCTTAAATGACTTTTTTGCATTTTTTGAACTTTTGTACGAGAAAGATAGCGAGATAGAAAACTTTTCGTATGAGAGGATTTTGTATCCAAATGAGAGCGAAGTGATGTTGCTTGTAAATACGATAAAAGATTTTTTAGTTAGCCAAAATGCATCTGAAACTGCATTAAATCAGTTTAGCGTTGAAGATGTAAATGAGTTAGCCAAAAAAGGTTTTTGGAAGTATGAGAGTTTAAATTATCGAACTTTTTCAAAGGTTTTCGCACCAAAACTTGATGAATTGTATCTTGGGTTAAAAGACAAACTTTACAACTTTTACAACCAAAAAGAGAAGTATTGGCTTGGTGAACTTTTTTACCTTTTTGGGCTTTATAAAAGTGCTAGACAAAGTGAAGCCAAAAAAAGAGATGAGCTTTCGTTTACAGATGTAACAAATGCTGTGTATTCGCTTCTTTACAATCACATAGACAGCGAGTTTTTGTATTTTAGACTTGATGCAAATATAGAACATTTGCTTATTGATGAGTTTCAAGATACAAACATTGTTCAGTATAAAATCTTAAAGCCAATCATCGAAGAGATAACCGCTGGCGTTGGCGTCAAAGAGTTTAAAAGCTTTTTTTATGTTGGAGATATAAAGCAGTCGATTTATAGATTTCGTGGAGGCGCAAAAGCACTTTTTTCAAATGTTGCAAAGATTTTTAATGTCAAAGTTGATTCTCTTATTTATAACTTTAGAAGCTCTTTTGAAGTGGTAAACTTTGTAAATAGCACATTTTCTAACATCATAAAAAATTACGAAAATCAAACTCCAACAAAAAAAGATGGCTTTGTTGAAGTCTTTACATGTAAAGAGATTTTGGATGATTTGTCGCTAAAAGTAAAAGAGTTGCTTGAAGCTAAAATTGATCCAAATGATATAGCCGTACTTTGCGTTACCAACAAAGATGCACAGCTTATAAAAACAAAGCTAAAAGAGGATTTTTTAAACTTACATGTAAACACAGAAAGTACCGTAAAACTCATAAATTCGCCAAATGTTGAAATTGTTTTAGAGTTTATGAAATATCTCTATTTTGAAGATGAACTCTACGGGCGAAACTTTCAAGTTTTGATAGGGGAAAGTTTTGAAACTCTGCCAAACGTTGAAGGATTTAGCACCTTTGATAAACCGCTAAATATCTTAAATAAGTGCATAAAAAAGTTTAATTTAAATGCGAACGACATCGACATTGTTAAATTTATAGAAGTTAGCTCAAACTTTGATGATTTAGAATCTTTACTTTTTGGGCTTGATGAACTTGGTGAAAAGTCTGCAAATAAAGAGAGTTTAGGTATAAAAGTCTTAACTATACACAAATCAAAAGGCTTGGAATTTCCTCATGTTATAGTCTTAGATAAGATTCAAAGAACAAACGCTAGAGGTGATTTGTTGATGTTTGATTATGACGATATAGAGTTAAAGCAGATATTTATATCTATGATCAGTCGTGAATTTGTTGATAATGCTTATAAAAAGGCAAAAGAAAAAGAGGAACTTTTAAGCATTGAAGATACGCAAAATCAGCTTTATGTTTCTTTTACAAGAGCTTAAAATTCTCTTAATATTATAAAAAAAGATAAAGGTTCGATTTTTGATATTTTAAACCTTGAAGATAGAAGTTATGGTACTTTAAAGCCAAAAACAAAATCTTTACATGTAAAAGAAAAAAACAGCATTTTAGAGTACAAAAAAGAGTTTTATGGCAAGCAAGAAGTAGCAAAAGAGAAAGATGAAAATGATGGAAATTACTTAAATATCTACTTTGGTATGGCACTTCACTATACGCTAGAGATGATGAATGAGTTTAACGATCAAGAGCTTGAAAACGCACTAATTTCTTCAAAAAATAGATACGGAAGTTTACTTGAAAATAGCGCATTTATCTCTATAAAAAGAAGAGTTTCAAATCTTTTAAATGATGAAGAGTTTAAGTTTTTGATACAAAATGGCGAAGTGTTTAAAGAGCAACCATTTATGTTTAGAGAAAACAGAAAACAGATAGATTTGCTTGTAAAATTAAAAGATAAGCTTGTTATCATCGACTACAAAACTTCTCCATTTGTTAGAGAGTCTCACATAACGCAAGTAAATGAGTATAAAGATGCCTTACAAGAGATAACAAAAACAAAAACGGAAGCAATCATTTACTATCTACATGAAGAGAGAGTTGAAGTTAAAAAAGTGTAAAATGTCATCCTTTTACTCTTTCAAATCTTTACATGTAAACTTTTTAAATATATAAAACTTACAAATAACTGAATTTAAGCTATATGTAAGAATTATTTAACTACAATCTCTTTTTTTAAAAAAACACTTAGGCAAAAAGGTAAAGAGCCATGACTGTTACTAAAATATTAAAACCAAATGAAGTTCAAAGAGACTGGATAGTAGTTGATGCTGAAGGTAAAAAATTTGGACGTGTTTTAACTGAGGTTGCCACACTTTTACGTGGTAAACATAAACCATCTTATACTCCAAATGTTGATTGCGGAGATTTTGTAATTATCATCAATGCAAATAAATTTGATTTTAGTGGAAATAAATTAGATGCAAAGCTGTATCACACACACAGCGGTTATTTTGGAAGCACAAAAAGCGAAAAGCTTGGAGATATGCTTGAAAAAAATACAGTAAAATTGTACAAACTTGCAGTGCGCGGAATGCTTCCTAAAACAACTTTAGGTAAAGCAATGATTAAAAAACTAAAAGTATATGCAGGTAGTGAACATCCACATACTGCACAAGTAAGCAAAGGAAAATAATTATGGCAAAAGCAGTATACGCAACAGGTAAAAGAAAATCAGCTGTAGCAAAAGTGTGGGTAAAATCTGGAAAAGGCGCTATGGATATAAATGGTGTTGATTTAAATACTTGGCTTGGTGGACATGAAGCTATCAAGTTGAAAGTTGTTCAACCACTTCTTGCTACAAAACAAGAGACATTGATGGATATTAAGGCTACTGTAATGGGTGGTGGATACTCAGCTCAAGCAGAAGCTTTAAGACATGGTATCTCAAAAGCATTAGCTCTTATGGACGTAGATTTCCGTGCTGTTTTAAAACCAAAAGGACTTTTAACAAGAGATTCTCGTGTTGTTGAAAGAAAGAAATTTGGTAAGAAAAAAGCAAGAAGAAGCCCACAATTCTCAAAAAGATAATTTTTATATACTTATCACACAGAGCCTATTTTATGGGCTCTTTCTCCTTTTACATGTAACTCTCTCTTTTCTCAAACTTACACAAAAATTTTTTAATTAATAATCATTTTACAATTACACATTTATTAAGTCATATATTGATAAAATCTAGGAAAATTTTCATTTTACCATAAAGGATTTACATGGCAAAAGTTATGGCCACAATGGATGGTAACGAAGCTGCTGCTTATGCATCTTATGCATTTACAGAAGTTGCAGGAATATATCCAATTACTCCATCATCTCCAATGGCTGATTTTACAGACTTATGGGCTGCACAAGGAAAGAAAAATATCTTTGGTATGCCTGTTCGTGTTGTTGAAATGCAAAGCGAAGGTGGAGCAGCTGGAACAGTGCATGGCTCACTTCAAGCAGGAGCGTTAACTACTACATATACAGCTTCTCAAGGCTTACTACTTAAAATTCCAAATATGTACAAAATAGCAGGGCAATTGCTTCCTGGTGTTATACATGTAAGTGCAAGAACACTTGCAACTCACGCGCTTTCTATCTTTGGTGATCACCAAGATATTTATGCCTGTAGACAGACAGGTTTTGCGATGCTCTCATCTGGCTCAGTTCAACAAGTTATGGATTTAGCAGGTATTGCGCATCTTGCAGCCATCAAAGGAAGAGTGCCATTTTTACACTTTTTTGATGGTTTTAGAACTTCACATGAGATACAAAAGATAGAGTTGATGGATTATGAAGTTTATAAAAAACTTGTTGATATGGAAGCTATTAAAAAATTTAGAGCAGATGCCCTAAGCCCTGATTCTCCAAAAACAAGAGGAACTGCACAAAACGACGATATCTACTTCCAAGGAAGAGAGGTTCAAAATAAATTTTACGATGCTGTTCCAGATATTGTAAATGAATATATGAAAGAGATTTCAAAAGTAACTGGACGCGAATATAAACCTTTTACATTTTATGGACATAAAGATGCAGAAAATATCATAGTTGCTATGGGTTCTGTTACAGAGTGTATCAAAGAAGTTGTTGATTATTTGGTTGCAAAAGGTGAAAAAGTTGGACTCATAACTCCGCACCTTTATAGACCATTTAGTGTTAAATACATGATGGATGTAATGCCAAAAAGCGTTAAAAAGATAGCAGTTTTAGATAGAACAAAAGAGGCAGGATCTATCGGCGAGCCATTACTTTTAGATATACAATCAGCATTTTATGGTAAAGCAAATGCTCCAGTTATAGTTGGAGGAAGATATGGATTATCTTCAAAAGATGTAGAACCTTCTCAAATGTTTGCAGTATTTAAAAATTTAGATGAAAAAGTACCAAAAAGTGATTTTACTGTTGGTATCGTTGATGATGTTACATTTAAATCTCTTGAGCCTGCACTTGGCATCGATTTAAGTGACAAAGACACAAAAGAGTGCTTGTTTTATGGACTTGGAGCTGATGGTACAGTTGGAGCAAATAAAAACTCTGTTAAGATTATTGGCGATCAAACTTCTATGTACGCTCAAGCATACTTTGCTTATGATTCAAAAAAATCGGGTGGTTTTACGAGATCACACTTAAGATTTGGTAAAAATCCAATCCGTTCTACTTATTTGGTATCAAACCCTCATTTTGTTGCATGTTCTGTTGCTGCATATCTTGATATTTATGCTGTTATTGATGGTATTAGAAAAAAAGGAACATTTTTACTAAACTCAATCTGGGATGCAAAAGAGACAGTACAAAAAATTCCTAACAGAGTTAAAAAAATCTTAGCACAAAAAGAGGTAAACTTTTATATCATCAACGCTACAAAACTAGCTCGTGATATAGGGCTTGGAAATAGAAGTAATACAATCATGCAATCTGCATTTTTCAAATTAGCCGATATCATACCTTTTGAACAAGCTCAAGATTTTATGAAAAAACAAGCCTATAAGTCTTATAAAAATAAAGGCGATAAGATAGTTGAGATGAACTACAAAGCTATTGATGTTGGAGCTGATGGACTTGTAAAAGTTCCAGTTGATCCAGCTTGGGCAAGTTTACCAGATGAAAAACTTGGTGGTGAAAACAAATACGTAGGTACAGCCTTTGTTGAAAAGATTTCAAAACCTATGAACGCTGCTCTTGGAGATAGTTTGCCGGTGTCTGCATTTAAAGGTTATGAAGACGGAACTTTTGAACACGGAACAACTGAGTATGAAAAAAGAGGCGTTGGTGTAACTGTTCCAAAATGGATAGAAGAGAATTGTATACAGTGTAACCAATGTGCATTTGTTTGTCCTCACGCAGTTATCCGTCCATTTTTGATTAATGAAAAAGAATTTGCAGCTGCTCCTGCTGGAGTAAAAGAACATAGCATAGGTGCAAAAGGCAAGGGAACTGAAGGATTAAAATACAAAATCCAAGTATCTCCACTTGACTGTACAGGATGCGATTTATGTGCTATGGAGTGTCCATCAAAAGAGAAATCTCTTGTCATGGTTCCACTTGAAGAGATGTTGGCTGCGCATGAGCAAGAAAATGCTGATTATCTATTTAAAAATGTAAAATACAAAGATGATATTTTAAATAAATCAAGTGTAAAAGGTATCGGTTTTGCACAACCACTTTTTGAATTTCATGGTGCATGTCCAGGATGTGGTGAAACTCCATACATTACTCTTGCAACAAGACTTTTTGGTGAGAGTATGATTATAGCAAATGCAACAGGATGTTCATCTATTTACGGTGCTTCTGCTCCTTCAACTCCGTATAGAAAAAGCAACGAAAATGGACGCGGTCCAGCTTGGGGCAATTCGCTTTTTGAAGATAATGCTGAGTTTGGATACGGAATGAAAGTTGCTGATGACTCTTTAAGACACAGAATTTATACAATCATGGAAAAAACAGTAGATAAAGTTCCAAATGCCTTGTCTGCTCTTTATAGAGATTGGATGGAAAATTATGGTGATAGAGTAAAAAGTTTAGAGATTAGAAACTTACTCGTTCCTCAACTTGAAGCAAATAAAAATGCAGAAGGTGTTGATGAATTACTTTGTATTAAAAACCATCTTGCAAAACGCTCTCAATGGATAATTGGTGGAGATGGTTGGGCTTATGATATAGGCTTTGGTGGCTTGGATCACGTTTTGGCTCGCGGGGAAGATTTGAATATTTTAGTTCTTGATACAGAAGTTTATTCAAACACTGGCGGTCAAAGTTCAAAATCTTCGCGTACTGGCTCAGTCGCTCAGTTTACTGCAGCAGGAAAACCTATGCAGAAAAAAGATTTGGGATACATTGCTATGACTTACGGAAATATATATGTAGCACAAATCAACTCAAACGCTTCTCAAGCACAAGTGATTAAAGCTTTTGAGGAAGCCGAGGCTTATAAAGGACCTTCTTTAATCATAGCTTACTCTCCTTGTATAGCTCACGGCATAAAAGGTGGTTTAGGTCACTCAGCAAATCAAGCTGAACTTGCAACAAAATGTGGATATTGGCCAGTTTATACTTACAATCCTGCATTAAAAGAAGAGGGCAAAAACCCTATAAAAATCACTGGAAAAGAGCCAGATTGGTCGCTTTATGAAGAGTTTTTGATGAATGAAGTAAGATATGCTTCACTTAAAAAACTAAATCCTACCCATGCTGAAGAGTTGTTAAAACATAACAAACTCGACGCTCAAAGAAGATATAGACAGTTAAAACGTTTAGCTGACGCTGACTACTCAAACGAGGTAGAAGCTTAAAATGTTCAGGGTTTACATGTAAAGAAAAATCATTACATGTAAACAACTTTTCCTCTAAATACAGGTATAAAGTATAAAATTACTTTTACATGTAAACAAATCAATTTTAAAATATAAATTTAAGCCTCTAAAATTCATATTTTCTTTTCAATCCTTACTATTTTTCTATGGTTTAATACTAAAAAATTTGACTTAGCATACTAAGGTAAATGATAACTATTATTAATACAAATTTTATTTAAAATATGTATAATTCGTTCCTGATTAATTTATAAATGATTTTGAGTATTAAAATGATAAATCAATTTATAACAAAATTTTAGGAGTTTATTTATGCACCACAACACGAGTTCCTTTTTTTCAAAAAGACGAACATCTATCGCTTTAGTTGCAGCATCGCTGCTCACACAAGCTGCATTTGCGCAAAATACAGATACAACAAGCAATATTACAAAAAGTCTTGATGAGATCAAGGTTACTTCGGCTTCAGGTTTTGAGAGAAAAATTACAGATGCACCAGCAACTGTTTCAGTTGTAACTCAAGAAGATTTACAAGAAAATAAATATTCAAATCTTGGCGAAATGCTTGAAGATATGGAAGGCATTGATGTTAGAATGAGCAATACTGGAAAAACAGGAGGGCTTAGCGTAAGCATAAGAGGTATGCCAGCAGAATATACTCTCATTTTAGTGGATGGACGAAGAGTGAATCCAGCTGGAAGCGTAACACCCAATGGTTTTGGTGAAACAGAAAACAATTTTATTCCACCAATGTCAGCAATTGAGAGAGTTGAAGTTATCAAAGGTCCTATGGGAACGCTATATGGATCAGATGCAATGGGTGGTGTTATAAATATCATAACTAAAAAAGTTGCGAATGAGTGGACGGGTTCAATTTCTAGTGATTATACATTTAATGAAAATTCAGGCTTTGGTGATGCAAGAGGAACAAGTGTATATTTAAGTGGTCCAATCGTTAAAGATAAACTAGGCATTGCACTTAGGGGAAATATATATAATCGTGACTCTTCAACTTTAAATTACAACGATGGTTCAAATGTTAGTCAAAGAGGACCTGCGCCAGTTGAGGGGAAAAGATGGGGGCTTGGTGGAAAGCTAACATTTACTCCGGTTGAAAATCATGAATTGTGGTTAGATGCTGATGTCTACAGACAATGGTACAATAACGATAGAGAACAACTTGGAACTTTGGATACAGCGACTACAGCAAGAGGATATGAAGATGAATTAAGATTTAACAGAGAGACTATTTCAGCTGGATATAATGCTGATTTTGACATAGGAAGACTTGAAACAAGTATTTCAAGAGCAGAAACAGAAACGCTTGGCAGAACACTTCCTGGAACAACAGGTGCACTATTTGTTGCTGCTTATCCAGAGATGGGAAAAGCAGGTGACCCAAGAACACTAAAAGGCACAAATACTATCTTTGATACAAAGTTTTTAACTACCATAGCAAATTCTCACTACTTAATAGTTGGAGGACAGTGGTGGAAAGCAGAAGTTGAAGATGGCGTTTCAAGAGAGAAGTTTGAACAAAAAACATGGTCTTTATTTGCAGAAGATGAGTGGCAAATACTTGATTCTCTCTCACTTACTTTTGGAGGTAGATATGACCATCACGATGCATTTGGTGGAGAATTTAGTCCAAGGATATATGCTGTTTGGAATCCTTTGGATGAGTGGACTTTTAAAGGTGGTGTAAGTAAGGGTTATAAAGCTCCAACAGTAAATGACTTGCATGAAGGTGTAAATGGTTATACTGCTCAAGGAACAAGAGCAACGATTGGTTCCCCGGATTTAAAACCTGAAACCTCACTAAATTATGAAGCCGGTGTTTATTATAATGCTATTAGTGGATTTAAAACTAATTTAACTGTTTTCTTTAATCAATTTGATGACAAAATAGCAACTGGTGATACA
>JBKECC010000125.1:0-9372 GCA_047974135.1 Campylobacteraceae bacterium
CAATCTCTTTTTGTCTTGTAAGTACAAATGCGGCCGATTCAAAAAGTATAGAAAATGGAGAAAAGCAGTATAAATATTGGTGTGCAACCTGCCATGATGCTGGAAAACCAGGAGCAAATGCGCTTGGCATCGTTTATAGTGGCACTGGAATATCTGAAATCATTGATAAAAGAGATGACTTAGAGTATGAAACTGTTAAATTCTTTATAAGAAACGGGAAGCACTCAATGCCATTTTTTAGAAAAACAGAGTTGAGCGATAAAGATATAGAAGATATATCTAATTACATAAAAGAAAATTCTAAGAAAAAATAGTGTTTTGCACTTTTACATCTAAGAATTTTCTTACATGTAAAAGTTTTATTACTTGAGTTCTCCCCAGTTATTGCCAATATTTACAGCGGTTTTTAGTGGTATATTTAACTTGTAAATGTTTTCCATTATCTCACTTGCTTTTTTGGAAAATTCCCCAGCAAATTCCTCTTTTACTTCAAAGATAAGTTCATCGTGGATTTGCAAAAGTAGTCTTGCATTTTCGTTTGTTATCTCATGAGAGATTTTATTCATAGCAAGCTTTATCAAATCTGCTGCACTTCCTTGAAAAACAGCGTTTACTGCTTCTCTTGAGTAGTTTGCAACTTCAAAAGGTGTAGCATTTGCAAAGTCAAAATTTCTTCTTCGTCCTATCAAAGTTTCTATATAACCATTTCGTTTTGCAAAATCTTCTATGCTAGCTAGATAAGTTTTAACGGTTGGAAACGATGCAAAATAACTTTCTATATAACTTTTTGCTTCGGCTTGTGATACATTTATTTGTGCTGAGAGTTTTCTAGCACCCATACCATAAATAAGCCCAAAGTTTATGCTTTTTGCTATATTTCTCTTCTCTTTTGCCCCTACTTCGCCAAAAATCTTTACAGCAGTTTCTTGGTGGATATCTTTTCCCTCTCTAAATGCTTTAAGCATCGCACTATCTTTACTAAAATGTGCAAGAAGTCTAAGCTCGATTTGTGAGTAGTCAATACCAACGAGTTTAAAACCCTCTTTTGCCACAAAACCAACTCTCACACTTCGTCCAAGTTCAGTTTTAACTGGGATATTTTGCAAGTTTGGATCTTTTGAACTAAGCCTTCCGGTGCTTGTTCCAGTTTGTAAAAAGCTTGTATGAACTCTTGTGTTTTCGTCGCTTTGTCCCAATCTTAAAAGTGGCTCAATGTATGTTGATTTTAACTTGTACATTTCGCGATAACTAAGAAGCTTTTCTATAACTGGGTGTTCGCCTAAAAGTTCTGTTAAAACATTTTCATCGGTACTAAAACCAGTTTTTGTTTTTTTGCCTGATTTTAATCCCAGTTGTTCAAAAAGCACATTTCCAAGTTGTTGGGTTGAGTTTATGTTAAACTCTGTTTTTGAGAGTTCATAAATCTCTTTTGTTAAACTTGATATCACCTCTTCACTTTGTTTTAAGAGAGTTTGAAAGTGAGCAGTATCTACTTTTATGCCCTCGTTTTCCATGTGGCGAAGTACTTCTATAAAAGGAAACTCTACATCTTTTGCAATTTCAAGAAGTTTAGGCTCTAGTAACTCTTTTAATTTGTTATAGAGTTTTAACGTTATCCAAGCATCTTCGCTTGCGTATTTGCTTGCACTCTCTATATCAACATTTGCAAAGGTTGATTTTTTTGGAACAACGTCGCTGAATTTTATAGTTGTATAACCAAAAAGTCTTCTAGCAAGTGAGTCCATACCAACGCTAAAGTCAGAGTGTAAAAGCCAAGCCATAATCATAGTATCAGCGTAAATATCAATATCTTTAAAACCAAAGTTGTTTTCTACAACGTTTAAGTCAAATTTGAGATTTTGTCCAACAACTTTTCTTTTTAAGATTTCAGCTAACGCCTCTTTTGCATCATCTTTTTTTACTTGTTCACCAACTCCAAGATAGTAATGAGCGATAGGAACATAGTAAGCTTTAGTGTCTTCAAAACAAAAAGAGTAACCAACTATGTTTGCACTTCTAGATTCAAGCGAGTCAGTTTCAGTATCAAATGCCACAATCGCATCTTTTGGTATTTTTGAGATAACATCAAAAAGTTTCTCTTTGGTGTCAAGCAAAACAGGAGAAAATCTTAAAATTTCCTCTTTTTTTGGCTTTTGTCCTATTTTTGCTAAAAGTGCATACATATCGTGTTTCAAAAGTTCCTCTTTTATGGCAAGAAGTGGGTCAATAGTTGGAAATTTAAAATTTTCTAACTTTTGAAAAACATCAAGGGAATCATCAAGCGAGGTTAATTTATGGCTTATTTCAGCGTTTTGTTTACTCTCTTTTAAAAGATTTCTTATCCGCTCATTTCTTACTTCATCAACTCTTTCATATACACTTTGCATGTCTCCAAATTCGTCAAGAAGCTTTTTTGCTCCTTTTGGACCTATACCTTTTACTCCTGGGATATTGTCTGCTGTATCGCCTGCAAATGCAAGATAATCACGGATTTTTGAAGGTGGAAGTCCAAACTTTTCTATACAACCCTCTTCGTTTATCTCTAACTTTTTTAGTGGGTCAAAGATAACAACTCGTCCATCATCTATAAGTTGATACAAGTCTTTATCATGAGTTACAATGCGTACTTTTATATCTGATTTTTTGGCAAATTTCACCATCGAGGCTATAACATCATCTGCTTCATAACCCTCTTTTGAGTACTCACAAAATCCCATTTTTTTTATCCACTCGATAGCAACTGGAAGTTGTGTTCTTAAATCTTCTGGTGGTTCTGTTCTATTTGCTTTGTAATTTGGGTCTATGTCATGGCGAAAAGTTTTACCTTTACTATCAAGTGCAAACAAAATATAATCGCTTGGAAACTCTTTATCTACCGTGTGAACAAAATTTGCAAATCCAGTTAAAAGTCCTGTTGGAAAACCATCTTTGCTCTTTAAATTTGGTAAGGCATAAAAGCTTCTAAAGAAAAAGCCAAAAGTGTCTATAATTGTTATGGTTTTCATATATTTCCTTGTTTTTTTATCTTTACATGTAAACTATTTTTTATTCAAAAGTTTTAACTCTTTTTCTAAAAATAGTCCTGTATAACTTCCTGTTTTTTTATGATTTTTAGCTAAGCTTTTTGGAGTTCCAGTATCTACTATCATTCCGCCTTTGTTGCCACCTTCTGGCCCCATATCTATAACATAATCGGCATTTTTTACAACGTCTAAATTGTGCTCTATTACCAATACAGAGTTTCCAAGAGAAGTTAAATGATGAAGTACACGAACCAGTCTATCAACATCACCAAAATGAAGTCCTGTTGTTGGCTCATCAAGTATATACAAGGTTCTTCCAGTATCTTTTTTGCTAAGCTCTTTTGAGAGTTTTATCCTTTGAGCCTCGCCGCCACTTAGTGTAACTGCATTTTGTCCCAAAGTTATGTACCCTAGCCCAACATCTTGCAGGGTTCTTAAGACTTGATACACTTTTGGAATTGCTTTAAAAAATTCACAAGCTTCATCAACACTCATATTTAAAACATCAGAGATAGATTTACCTTTGTATTTTATCTCTAGAGTTTGTGGATTGTATCTTCTTCCTTTACAAGAGTCACACTTAACCATGATGTCTGGCAAGAAGTGCATCTCTATCTTTATCTCACCTTCGCCTTGACATTTTTCGCATCTTCCACCTTTTACGTTAAAAGAGAAACGCCCTACTTTATATCCTCTAATCTGTGCTTCTTTTGTTTTTGTAAAAAGGTCTCTTATGTCGTCCATAACGCTTGTATAAGTTGCTGGGTTACTTCTTGGAGTTCTGCCAATAGGACTTTGGTCAAGGTAAATAACTTTATCAAGTTGTTCTAAACCTTCACACTCCACTCCAGAGATTTTTTTCACTTTTCTAGCACGATTTAACAACTCTTTTGCAACAGGAAGAAGTGTTTGAAGTATAAGTGAACTCTTACCACTTCCACTTACTCCAGTTATCGCTACAAGATTTTTTAGAGGGATTTTTACACTTAAATCTTTAATGTTATTTATATTTACATGTTTAAGTTCTATCCACTCTTCTTGTTTTCTATTTTCTCTATAATCTATAATCTTTTTATTGCTTAAATACTCAGCGGTTTGTGTGTTACTTTTTAAAAGCTCGTCTAGCGTTCCACTAAAGACAACTTCTCCACCGTATTTTCCTGCATTTGGTCCAATGTCCACTATAAAGTCAGCTGATTCTATAGTCTCTTTATCGTGTTCAACCACAATTAGAGTATTTCCCTTTGCTTGCAGTGTTTTTAGTGTTTTTATGAGTTTTAGCGTATCTCTTTCATGAAGCCCAATGCTTGGCTCATCAAGAACATACATAACGCCAGTTAGCCCACTTCCTATTTGAGAGGCTATACGTATTCTCTGTGCTTCGCCACCACTTATAGTTCTTGCGTCTCGTCCTAAGGACAAATACCCAAGTCCAACATCAAACAAGAAGTATAGTCTTTCATTTATCTCTTTTAGTATAGGCGTTGCAATCATCTTCTGTTGAGCTGTAAAATATTTGAAGTTACTCTCATCTGAGAAAAATTTGGTAGATACCTCTATAGGCATTGAGATGATATCAGCGATGTTTTTGTTAGCAACTTTTACTGCTAAGCTTTCAGGCTTTAGTCTAAACCCATGACAATCATCACAAGTTTTCTCGCTCATAAACTCACCGAGTTCTCTCTCATCTCTTACGATATCATAAGCGATTTTAAGAGCACCTTCCCATCTTTTTGTGATTTTGTGTCTTTTCCAAAAAAACTCAACATCACTGCCATTTCCATGAAGTATCGCTTTTTGTTCATGCTCTTGTAAATCACCAAAAGCCACTTTTGTATCAATCTTTTCACTCTCGCAAAATGCCATCAAAAATTTATAGTAGTAACTTTTGTTAAATCCATAAAGTATTTTAATAGCGCCCTTTTCAACACTTAAATCTTCATCAATAATCTTCTTCATGTCAAGTGTATATCGTATTCCCAAACCATCACAACTAGGACATGCACCCTTTGGCGAGTTAAATGAAAAAGAGAGTGGCTCTAGCGGCAAAAAAGAGATTTTACAATGAAAACAAGCTAAATGTTCGCTGTAGTGAATTAACTCTTTGTCATATCCTATCTCTTTTGCGTTTAGTATAACAATCTCAACTTCTTGAAAACTCTCCTCAAGCGCTTTTTCAACACTTGCAGCAATTCTCTCTTTGTTTTCTTCTTTGTTTACTACTCTATCGATAACCGCTTTTATGGTATGTTTTTTTGTTTTTGAGAGTTCAACCTCTTCATCAAGCCTTACTATAACTCCATCAATCATCGCTCGAACATAGCCTTTTAGTCTCAAAGACTCTATCAAATCAGCAAATGTTCCTTTTTTTTCATTTACAAGTGGAGCTACGATGATGAGTTGTGCATTTTCTGGTAATTTTAAAACTTGCTCTATAATATCTACGCTTGACATTTGAGAGATTTCTCGTCCGCATTTGTGACAAAATTGCTTTCCAACTCTTGCGTATAAAAGTCTCAAATAGTCATATATCTCTGTTATAGTTCCAACTGTTGAACGAGGATTTTTGCTTGTAGTTTTTTGATCTATCGCTATCGCTGGAGTTAATCCTTCAATTTTGTCAACGTCAGGTTTTCCAACTCTATCTAAAAATTGTCTTGCGTATGAAGACAAGGACTCTATGTATCTTCTTTGCCCTTCAGCGTAAAGTGTATCAAAGGCTAAAGTGCTTTTTCCACTTCCGCTAAGTCCCGTAAAAACGACTAATTTATTTTTTGGAATCTCTAAATTTATATTTTTTAAGTTATTTTCACGAGCTCCAAATATCTTGATTTTATCCACTATTTTCCCTTTTTACATGTAAAACTAAAAGCAAAGATTATATATAAAACGCACTTAATAGTTGTTATATTCTTTCAAAATGAAATATTTGCAAGGTTTACATGTAAAGAGTTTTTAGCGATTTTTTAGTAAAAACTATATTTACATGTAAACTTTTTGTGAGTTTTTAAAGTAAAACTATTATAAACTTCTAGGATTGTTTAAATCCAATTTTAAAAAGAGTTTAAAATGCGAAAATTACTTCTTTTATGCTTTCTTGCCGTTGCACTTTTTGCTTCAAATATATTAAATAATAACATATACGAAAGCGATGATCATGTAGATATGGTTTTACTTCTTGATGCGCCATACGCAGGAAAAGTGGTGCAAAAAAAAGATAAAGATGGTATAGCTTTAACTTTTGAAGGTTTAAATATCTCAAACCCCATAGATAAGGTTATAAACTCTCCCGTAATACAACAGGTTCTAGTAAATCAAAAAAGCGTAAATGAAACTATTGTTTATCTAAAAAGTGATCAAATATTTAATATAAGTGTTTCAAAAACAACCGATAACTTTGGTCTTAGAATCAGAGCTTCTATAAAAACTTCACCTCTTGGAGTTGAAGACATGTCAAATGATTCACAAGTTGAGATGGTTAGTCAAAGCGACTTTGGAACAGCTTTTTACATTTTTACGAGTATCGTTTTTACGGCTATTTTAATTTTCATAGCTCTTTGGATAAAACAAAACTTTTTCAATGGAAATAAAAAAACTTTTATAAATACAAATACAAGTTGGATATTTGGCGATATAGAAAAAAATCCAGAAATTACTGTGATGTTTAAAAAGTATATAGATAACGAAAACTATATTTTGCTTTTTGAATTTTTAGATGAGAGATATCTGGTCTTACTTGGACAAAGTAATCTTTTGCTTGAAAAATTTCAAGGAAACGAGAGTAAAAATATAAAGTTTTTTGATGAAAATGGTGATAAAACAAATATGAATGTTCAGTTAAACGAAGAGAAATTACAAAGCTACAAAGATAAAGCAAGTGCAGAATAAAAATGCCCCCAACCCCAAATAGGGAGCATTTTTTTATATTTTATTCGTTGTGCGATAAAACTGATCTATCACCTAAAGGTTGAATATTTCTGTTATTTCCATCATAATATTTTTTAAATTTTTCAATTTGCTCTTTTGAAACTTCGATAGGATTTTGTAAAACATACCACTCAACATTTTCTATCAAAGGAGGAGTTGTTAGTGAACCCAAATAGTGGTAATAGCTCAAATTTTTTGGTAACAATGCATCAACATCTATCAAAATCTCTTTTTTCTCAACATCTTTTACTTTGCTAATTTGATTTAATACATCATTGAAGCCTTTGTTTTCTTTGCCCTCTTTCATAAATACACCAATAACGGCGATTCTTCCATCTTGAGCTTTGTTTACAAAATGAACTTCAACTGGATAATTTTTGCCATTTACTGTGTGTTCTGAAGGTGCATGAAAATGAAATTGTGCTAAATGAAATTTTCTTCCATTTATAATTGAATCTCCACTATGTCCTACTTCTATACTATGTCCATTATCTTGATCATATGTTGCAACATCAGGATAATCTAAAAACAAGCGGCCTCTATCTTCCATAACAGAAGTTTTGTTTGTCTCAATATTGATTGGTGATTGGTGATCTCCTGAAACAAATTTCCATTGTTGTTGTGATTTATAATCGAAGTGATTACCCTCATGTACAGCAGCATTTTCATTTGCAAATAAAAATGTTGAAAGCCCTAAACACAATGCCAAAGAGGCAAGTTTTAATGTATTAAGTTTCATCCTTAAAACATCTCCTAAAAATAAATTTTTCGTAAAAAAGTTACGAAGATGAAATTCTACTCCCACTAAAAAATAAAATCGCTAAAAATAGAATAAAAAATTTTGGCATATTTTGAAAATTAATATCTCATTTAAGATTTTTTGTTATAGACTTATGAATTAAGAAATTTCAAGCAAGTTGCAAATTTTAAAGCGCTTGTTTTTAGGTAAATATATGTCAATTGCTATCTCTATCATCGCTGTTTATCTCTTTGTGCTTATAGGCTACATTTTAAAAGGTTACTTCAAAGAAAAAATCGCAGAACAATCCCTCGTTTTAATCTCTGTATATGGTCTTCAGCCAATTTTAGTTTTTTGGTCTTTGTCTTTAAAAACGATAGATAAAGAGTTAGCTCTTGTACCATTTATATTTTTACTTTTTATAGTTATAGTTGCACTTTTTTGTTATGTTTGGGGAAGAATTTTTTTTAACGAACAAAAAGACAGATCCATTCTAACCTCATCAAGCGCTATAAATAACACAGCAAATCTTGGTGTTCCTATGGCGATTGCCTGTTTTGGACTTGATAGCGTTATATACACTGGACTTATGATCATAGCAAATATCTTCATCATACAAACTCTTGGAGTTTACTCGTATAGCCGTGGCGAATTTAGCATAAAAAATTCACTTTTAAACATTTTAAAACTTCCAGCTTTTAGCGCTGCTGTGGTTGCTATAACACTAAATGTTTTAAATGTAGAACTTCACAAAAGTTTACTCAGCACTTTAGAGATGGGAGCTTTTGGGCTTATGACTCTTCAACTTGTACTTTTTGGGATCTTTTTAAATCAAGTGCAGATAAAAGAGATAAACAAAAAACTGCTTTTACATGTAAACATCATAAAGTATATATTTAGCCCTCTTGTTTGTATTGCTTTGATATATATCTTTAATTTGCCAGATTTGTTTGCAGGCGTTTTGATGCTTCTTGTTTTAACTCCAACAGCCGTAAATAACATCAGTTTAGCTGCTTTGTTTAAGTGTAACCCTCTTCAAGTTACGACTGTAGTTTTCGTAACTTCTGTTATATTTATACCTGTTTTATTTATCTTTGTTTATATACTAAAGTTAGTTGGAAATAGCGCACTTTTATAGTTTACATGTAAAGCTTTTAGCTATTTATATGTCTTTTAAAATGCGGATTTGCAAAGGTTAGATAACTGTCTGCTAGCATATTTCCAAGAAGTGTTAAAAATGACGAGATGATTAAAATCCCCATGATAACTGGATAATCACGTGAAAGTGCACTATTATAAAACAAAAAGCCCATTCCATTTATAGAGAAAATATTTTCTAAAATTACGCTTCCACCGATGAGCCCTGGAAGTGAAAGTCCAAGCATTGTAATGATTGGCGGTTTTAAATTTGGCAAAATCACCTTTTTAAACATAACACCCTTTGACACACCTCTTGTTTTTGCAAAAAAAGCGTAATCACTCTTTAAAATCGAGATGGTTAAACTTCTTATATACAAAGTCAAACTTCCAATCGCACCAAAAGTTATAACGCTTATAGGCAAAACTAAATGCCAAGCAGAATCAAGCCATTTTGGGACATTTTCATTTATAACTATCGAGTTTAAGCGTGCTATTGGAAACCAGCCAAGTTTTACGCTAAAAAACAAAACAAGCAAAAGTGCA
>JBKECC010000140.1:0-6365 GCA_047974135.1 Campylobacteraceae bacterium
ACTGTAAGTGGATATGGAAATATAACTGATACATTAAACCTAAATAATAATGCAACTCTTCTTGCATTAACATCTAATGCAAGTAGTAATATCTATGTAGAGAATTTAGTAATGAATGGTGGAGTAATTAACACAAATACTACTATTAACTCTCTATCACAATTGGACAATCCTATATTTAATGTTGGCAACTTAAGTAATATTGGTTCGTCTGTAACACTATTAATAGATTTAAATACTTCTATTCTTGATACAAATATATCTAATCCAAACAGTACTAACTTATATGATTATGGTAACACCAACACAACAGTACAACATCAAGTAGTTAATGCAAGCAATGTATTAGCAGGAAATGGTTCTCAAGTTGACATAAAACACTTAAATGGTTCTGTATCTAACGACACAGTTACCCTTGGTTTATATGACAATTTAGATCAAATTGGTAATGCAACATTTGGTGTAACTGCTACAATGATGGATAATGGAACTAGTGCTGGTATATACATAGGTTATGGTTTGAAAGAGATAGAAGCTTTTGCAAATAAAACAGTAACTCTATACTCAGAAAACGCAACTGGTAATATACTAAATGCAAAACTTTCTGGTGAAGGTGGTTTTACATTTACAGGAAGTAATGCTACTTATGTTGGAAATGCTGCTTCAAATTACACAGGGAATACCCTTCTAGCTGACAATGCAAATATAACAGCTCTATCCAGTAATGCATTTGGTAATACAGAAAATTTAACATTAGAAGCAAATACAACATTTAACCTAGGTAACTACTCTCAAATTGTAAATAACACTATAAACAATGATGGAGTTATAAATATAGATAATGGAATACTAACTTCAAATACACTAAACAATACAAATATTTTAAATGTTAAAACTGGAACTATCAGCATAGCCAACTACTTTGATACAAATGAAACATCATTAAATGGAACATTAAATATAAGCAGTGTTGCCTTGTTAAATGGAACACTAAGTGGCACAGGGGTCGTTAATGCCAATACTTCAACATTTATAGTTGATAGCAATAACTCAAACTTTAGTGGAACACTAAATCTAAATAGCGGAGTATTAATTCTTGGCTTTAGCAATACAACATCATCTTCTATTGGTGGAGATGTAAATGCAGCATCTGGTACAGTTGTACAAGGATATGGAAGTATAGGAAATAACTTAACTCTTGAGAGTGGCTCAAAACTATTCCTTGGTGATAACATAACAAATTACTCAACTACTATGACTGTAGGAAATGTAACATTTAAAACTGGATCTTTGTTAGAGATATATGCAGATGAAAACAATACTTATTCAACCCTTACTGTAGCAGATAGTGCAACAATTGAAAATGGTGTTACTCTAATACTAAATGCTGATGCAAATTGGAGTTTAAATAAAAATTACACCATCATAAGTACAGGAAGTGGAGTAAGTGGTAACTTTAGTAGTATAACAAGTAATTTCTTATACGTAAGACCAGAAACAGTTACAGATTATTATAATGTATATTTGATACTAACAAGAATCAGCAATACATTTAAAAATGACAACTTAACCTATAATCAAAACTCAGTTGCAGGTGCCCTAGACACTGCAAAAGATTCAACCATAGGAAACACTATACTTACTATGAGTGAAGCAAATGTAAGAAATGCACTTGATAGTTTAAGTGGAGAGATATATGCTTCAACAAATACTATTCTCTTTACAAATGCTAACTTCCTAAGAAAAGTAGTTCTATCTCACATGATATATAATAACTCTACTTGTTACAATAATGAAGATGGTGCAACTATATGCAATAACAATAAAGATATAGAGTATAAAGATTGGATAAGTCTATGGGGAAGAGATACAAATATTGATTCAAACAATAACTATGCAGATGTAGATTCAAATAGCTTTGGTTTCCTAGTAGGACTTGATAATCTTCAATATGATAATACTCTATTTGGTATAGCTTTAGGTTATGAAAAGACAAAGATAAGAGTAGATAACAGATACTCTAAAAACAACATGGATACTATGCACTTAAGTATATATGCAAATAAAGAGTATAAACCTCTCTCAATAAGAGGTGGTCTTGGTTACTCATTCTCAGTAGCAGATGTAAATAGAGATATACCTTTTATGAGTGAAAGTGCAAAAGCAAAATATCATGCTCAGCTTGCTCAAGTATTTACTGAAGTATATAAACCAATCAGTATAAGTAAAGAAGCTACTATTACTCCATATCTACAATTAGCATATATGTATCTATATACAAACAGCTTCACTGAAAGTGATGCCACATATTCAAATCTAAAAGTAAAAGGAAGAGATGATCAAGTACTTCTAAGCACTCTTGGACTTAGAAGTATATACGACATCACACAACAACTCTCACTTGAACTTAACCTTGGATGGCAATATGCAGCACTTGATATAAGAGGAGAGAGTGATAACAGATTTGCAACTGGTAGTGATACTTTTAACATAAGAGGTGGAAGTCTTGGAAGAAACTCAGGTATAGTTGATCTTGGTATTATATATAACCTAACATCAGACCTATACTTCAACCTTATATATAAAGGTGAATTAACAAGAAAACTACAAGAACACTCAACAACATTTAGAGTTAATTATAGGTTTTAGAAAGAAAGAAAGAAAAGAAAACAAAACCAACCAACGAGACAAAGAACATAAACTTACATGTAAAGAAATTTCTTTACATGTAAGTGCTAAAAAACACTGCAATAATAAATAAAAAAATCTGAAAACAACTCTTTAAGCAAACTTATATTATCATCTTTTTCTATCTTTATTAAGGAGGATTTTTTGAGTATTCTTAAAAACATTATGAATGGCAACAAGAATTCTGACTCACAAAATGAAAAAGGAGACAATGTGTCAAACGAAGAGGTAAAACATAAAGAGCCACCAGTTTTATTTGATAAAACTCAAGCTATTATCGCTAAACTTTCAAAGATTTTAGATGCACCAGTGCTTACTTATTGGAATAGTTATCGTGGTGGCGTTTGCCACAATGACGTAACTATACTTTACAAAATACTTGAAAATATTGGCAAACAAGATAAAGTTTACCTGTTTATAAACAGTAGCGGTGG
Source organism: Campylobacteraceae bacterium (assembly GCA_047974135.1). Taxonomy (GTDB): domain Bacteria; phylum Campylobacterota; class Campylobacteria; order Campylobacterales; family Campylobacteraceae; genus JAIRQK01. The sequence continues at coordinate 3,123 of JBKECC010000140.1, forward strand.
AAATGGGCGCTCAAGTTCACGTATGATAAACCTTCTTCGCCAATACACAGACAAAATCGTAGCCCTTGTCCCACTTGAGTGCGCTTCAGCTGCAACTATGCTTGCTATTGGAGCCGATGAAATACAGATGGGTCCTTTGGCATTTTTAACTGCTGTTGATACATCTTTAACTCATGATTTATCCCCACTTGACCGCGACAATAACCGCGTAAGTGTAAGTTTAGATGAATTAAACAGAACAGTTAGACTTTGGGAAGAACACGCTATAAAAAATGAAGGTGCTTCAAATCCTTATCAGTTTTTATTTAACCATGTTCATCCACTCGTAATCGGTGCGGTAGATCGTGCTGAAAGTCTTTCTATCATGCTTTGTGAAGAGATACTATCAACTCACATGAAAGATAAAGCAAAGATAAAAGATATAGCAAATACGCTCAACTCAAAGTACCCAAATCACGCTTATCCTATCATGTTTGACGAGGCTACAAGAATTGGACTAAACGTAACAAGAATGAGCAAAGATGTAAACACTCTACTTCTTGATTTACACCAAATCTACTCAGAAATGGGTCAAAAAGCAACTGTGGATTACGATGAGAAAAACTCTCACTCAAATGAGATATTAAATATTCACGAAACTCACAATATGCAAATTTTCTACCAAAATGACAAAGATTGGTATTATAGAGCTGAAGAGAGACGCTGGATAACACTAAATGATAACTCGAGTTGGAGAAAAATCGAAGAAGTAAATGGAAAATTAGTAAGAAGCACACTACATATCGAATAGTTTATAATCTTTACATGTAAAACTTTTACATGTAAAGAGATTTTTGAATCATTGCTATCCTCTAATAAAATTAGCTTTATTTACATGTAAAGCTTTGTATACAATTTGTGCGTTACTAAAAAATCGTTAAAAAATTTGAGCGACAGTAAAAATAGAGAGATAAACTGTTTGAGGTATTTCCGAGTTTTTATCTCAGCCTTGTAAAAGCGAAAAATTTTAGATTTTTTTGTACTAGCACTTGAATTTTTGTTTCTTTTTCTTCAAGGAAAAAGAAAGAGAGGAAAGTTAAAAGCTAGATACTTTCATAAAATTTTTATCATTCTATAGATTATTTTCTTTTAAATTTTAACAAAAAATTCTTTTCATTCCTACAAGAATCATTAAACAAAACCTGCTATAATAAACACTTTTAACAAAACAAATTAGGATTTTTATGTATCGTTTTGCCCCTTCACCAACTGGTGATATGCATATTGGAAATTTAAGAGCTGCTATTTTTAACTTTATCTCTTCAAAACAAGATGGAAGCGGATTTTACATTCGTATTGAAGACACTGATACCGAACGAAATATAGAAGGAAAAGATAAAGAAATTTTAGAAATTTTAGAGATTTTTGGATTAAAGTACGAACATCTTTACTATCAGATGCAAAATTTAAAATACCATCGTCAACTTGCCATGCAACTTGTAGCTGAAAAAAAAGCTTTTGCTTGCTTTTGCACAGAAGAAGAGTTAGAAACAAAAAGAGAGGCTGCAAAGAGAGCTGGCATTGCTTACAGATATGACAACACTTGTTTAAACTTAAGCGATGAAGAGATTTTGAACAATGAAAAACCTTTTGTTATTCGCCTAAAACAGCCGGAAAACTCTATATCTTTTCATGATGATATAAAAGGTGATTTAACTTTTGAACCAAAAGATATAGATAGTTTTGTGATTTTACGACAAAATAAATATCCAATGTATAACTTTGCTTGCGCGGTTGATGATATGTTAGAGGGAACTACAAAGATTATCCGTGGCGAAGACCATGTATCAAACACTCCAAAACAAGAGCACATTCGCCACTCTTTAGGATATACGCAATCTCTTGGTTACGCACATCTTCCAATCATACTAAATGATAGCGGAAAAAAGATGAGTAAACGTGATGATGCTTCAAGTGTTAAATGGTTACTTGAACAAGGTTTTTTACCAAGTGCCATCATCAACTATCTTGTACTTTTAGGAAATAAAACTCCTATTGAGATTTTTAGTTTAGAAGAAGCTATAAAATGGTTTGACTTAAAAGCCATATCAAAATCACCTGCGAGATTTGATATAGAAAAATTAAGATTTGTAAACCGTGAACACTTAAGAGTTTTGGATGATTTAGAATTTTCAAAAATGCTTGGTTTTAACGATAAAGACATTGGCAAACTTGGCAAGCTTTACACCGAAGAAGGAAGTACAATTTTAGAGATAAAACCAAAAATAGAAGCTATATTTAGTAAAAAAACTGCTCCTGAAGGCTTTGAAGTGCAATTTGAAAAGATAAAAAGTGAACTTTTAAATGCTCCATATTTTGAAGAGTATAATGATTTAAAAAACTATATAACCACAAAAACAGGCTTTAAAGGAAAAGAGTTATTTAAACCTTTGCGTGTGCTTCTAAGTGGAAGTGAACACGGTCCAGAACTTATACTTCTTTATAGTATATTAAAGCCATATCTAAAGGAAATCTCTAAATGATTTTGCAAAACTTTTTAATCGCCCTTGCCGATACCATATCGATAGCTGTAAATATCTATATCTGGATTATCATCATTTCAGCGTTAATCTCATGGGTACAACCAAATCCGTACAATCCAGTTGTGCAATTTCTTTACAAATTAACAGCTCCTGTTTACAGACTTGTTAAAAGATTTATACCAACGGTTATTGGCGGAATTGACTTATCACCAATTGTTATCATACTTGCATTACAGTTTTTAAATATCTTTTTAGTAGGAACGCTAAGGTCATTTGCATATGGTATGTAGAGCTTTTTTATTTTTATTTTTTGGTTTTAGCTTTTTACTCTCAGCGCCTCTAAGTTACAAAGAGCTACAAAACAAACCAACTTCTTTGGCTAAAGATTATTATGTTTATAGACTTCTTACTGAAACTGACAGTTTAAATGAAACCGAGGCACAAACACTATTTCACACAACAAGAAGGATGAGTCCAAAACTGTATGAAGCTTTTACAAAAAAAATACACTCAAATGAAACTATAAATAACGAGTTAAGATGCAAAGGACTCTCTGCCGTTCACATGGTTGAAAGCAATAACGATACATGTATAATGTTAAGAATTTCTCCTGCAATCGTTTTGAAATTAGATAGTGCCAACAAAACAAAACTGATAGAAATTCTAAAAGAAAATAACCCGTATACTGCAAGTTGGGTAGAGATTTTAAATGGTGAAGATA
>JBKECC010000009.1:0-7201 GCA_047974135.1 Campylobacteraceae bacterium
TGACTGATGGCATTTTAGACAAAGATACACAAGAAAAGATTGCAAATATGTGTAAAAACTTAGAGAATTTGAAGGAATGTGGGGAGTTGATAAAGATAATCAACGAAAAAGGTAAGTTTTAGGTGAAAACCTTTTAAGAAGAACTTTTACATGTAAAGATTTTTCTTTACATGTAAAGGAGTTGAGAAAGAATACAAGGAGTTTATTTTATGAATAAGTTGACTCGTTTCGCAATTCCTATAGCTATAGGATTGATTATATGGTTTTTGCCTGTTCCAGAAGGCGTTAAGCCTGAAGCATGGAGATTGTTTGCAATTATGGCAGCAACCATCATTGGTTGTATAACAAACCCTTTGCCAATTGGAGCTGTTGCTTTTATATCGTTATCGATAGTGCTAATTACAAAAACACTACCCGCAAGCGCTGCACTTAGTGGATTTTCTTCTGGTACTATTTGGATGATTTTAGCAGCATTCATGTTTTGTCGTGCATTCATCAAAACTGGACTTGGCACGAGAATAGCTCTTGCTGTTTTAAGTAAAATTGGAGATAGCACACTAAAAATAAGTTATGGACTTGCTTTTACAGGACTTTTGGTTGCACCTGCAACGCCTTCTGGTACTGCAAGAGGTGGAGGAATTATCTATCCAATTCTTAGAAGTATTTGTTCTGTTATGAAATCAGAACCAGATAAAGATCCTGAAAAATCTGGTAGGTTTTTAATCCAAACATATTATCAAACAGAACCTATTTTATCGGCAATGTTCTTAACTGCTATGGCTGCAAACCCATTGGCTGTATCGTTAGCAAAAGATCTTTTGCATATTGAGATTAGTTGGGGAACATGGTTTATAGGTGCGTTAGTACCAGGACTAATTAGTTTAATTGTTATACCAGCTGCTATGTACTTTTTTATTGAACCACCAACCGTCAAAAAAGCTCCAGAAGCAAAAAAGATGGCTCATGATGAATTGAAAAAATTAGGTGTTATGTCTTTTGAGGAGAAAATGCTATTGATTATTTTCATAGCTTCTTTGGTTTTTTGGTGTTCAGATGCCTTCTTTTTAAAATTAGGAGCACATACAATAGCAATGGTTGCTGTTGGATTTATGTTAATTCTTAATGTTTTAACTTGGAATGATGTTCTATCTGAAAAAGGTGGTTGGGATACATTCGTTTGGATGGGTGTTTTGGTTTGTCTTGCTGGACAGTTATCAAAACTTGGTTTTATATCTTGGTTTGCTGCTGGCGTTAGTCAATCTTTGGCTGGATTGCCATGGATGGGTGTTTTAGCAATTCTTGTAATTGTATTTATGTATTCACAATATGGTTTTGCTAGTTTAACTGCCCACGTTGCTGGATTATACTCCGCATTTTTAGCAGTTGCTGTAAGTGCTGGAACACCACCTCTTGGAGCGGCACTACTTTTAGCATATACAGGTTGTATATGTTATTCATTGACACAATACTCAAGTGGACCAGCTCCAATATTTTTTGGCGCAGGATACTACTCTGTAAAAGATTGGTGGAAGGTAGGTTTTAAAGCCTCTGTTGTTCACTTACTTATATGGGGAACAGTTGGACCACTTTGGTTTTACGTGTTAGGTTTCTGGAATTAGGTGAGTAGCTTTACATATTTATATGTTATTGATACTTAAAAGTCATACGTGTGACATAACGCCTATTTGTTTTAAGTAGGTGTTATGGTATGACATACAAACAACATGTATCTTTAAATATGATAAAATATGATTTTTTGATAACAAATAAAGGTTAACATAAGATGAAAAATAAAAAAACATTTGAAGTATTAACCCTGTTAAAAGAATTATCCACTGGTAAAGAGGTAAATGTTAAACAGTATTCTATTGAGATGGAAGTATCTGAACGAACCGTTAGACGTTATTTCGAAGAAATACGTATGTTTTTTGGGGAACATACTATAAATCAAACAAATAGAGGAAGTTATGTTGCCATAATAAAAAAAGATATAGAGAAGATTTTGCCACTAAATTTTGAGCAAAAGCTAGAGCAAGATAAACTAATTGGAATGCTTCACGTAATTAATCCAGGATTTGCTGCGCATTTACCACAAGAGTATAGTCAAGTAAATGATAAAATTAGAGGTGAATTAAACAAAGTTTTTCTGATTAAATGTAGCCCACCAGAAGATTTTGTTGATAAAGATATTTTTTCAAAAATTGCAAGGGCTATAATGTTTAGAAATTATTGCAATATACTTCACGATAGAATACTATACAACGATGTTAAACCTGTAAAAATTGTTTATTGCAAGGGAAATTGGCAATTGCTTGTTTTAATAACAAAAAAAGATAAACAAGAGATTAAAGTTCTAAGGCTTAGTTTTGTTCAGTCTATTTTAGTAAAATCAAAAACCTTTCATACTGATGAAAAAGTAGAGAATTTTATAATAAATTCTCAATCATTTTTTGACTGTTACGGAGTTGAACCATTTGAAGCGATTGTAGCTGTATCACCAAAAGTTATAAAATAATTTAGAAATAAAAAATTCCTGCGTTCTCAAAAGATTTTGGACACATTGCCAAATGGATGGATAAAAATCTCATACAAGGTAACAAATATAGATATTTTGATAATGTTTATGAGAAGATGTTTTCCAGATATGGTTGTAATCTCTCCAATAGAGGCAAAAGAGAAATTTCAAAACTACTTAAATAAAAGCTTATGCAATATATATGAAGTAGATAAAATCACTTGATATAAATTAACACTTCAAAATTTCTTTTTAGTTAAAATTCAAATCAAAAAGGGATTTTTTGAATACTTTGCTTTTATATTTTCATATACTTTTTGCTTCTGTTTGGATTGGTGGAATGATAACTTTGGTTGGTTTTATCGTCTATTCTAAAGGAGAAAAGTCCGCATTTTTTTATAAATTTACTAACTTTTACGGCTGGTTAAATATCTTTGTTTTAATGTTTTTAGTGTTAAGCGGAGTAGGGCTTTTTTGTTATTTTAACCTCTTTGAAGTTTTACATGTAAAAAGCGAACTTCAAACTCTTTTGTTTATAAAAATAGGTTTGGTTTGTTTAAACGTTTTAGCTACTTTCACACACTCTTTTATCATTTTAAAAAAGTCGCCAAGAACAAAATGGCAAAATATTCTCTCAAAAAGTTCATCTTTTTTTATGCTATTTTCAAGTTTTTATATCTTGTACATAGCTATGAAGCTTCGAGACTTACTGTAAGCTTTCTATCTTCTCTTCAATCTCTAAATATCTATCAATTAAAGGTTCAAGTTCTTTTTCTTTTTTACTAAGTTCATCACTAAGCGTTGTTATGCCAATCTCTTGATAGCGTTTTGGATCGGCAAGAGCCTCTTTTAAATCAACTATTTCGCTTTCAAGTTGTTCTATAAGTAAAGGCAGTTTTTCATACTCGCTTTGTTCTTTGTAGCTTAATTTTTGTGGTTTTGTTTTTTGTTTTGCACTATTGTCATCGTTTACATGTAAAGATTGCTCAAATTCATCAATCTCTTTTAACTCATCTTCAAACTCTAAAAATTCACTATAACTAAGGAAACTCTCTTCGATTTTACCTTGTCCTTTAAATATAAATAGTTTTTTTGCGATTTTATCAACAAAGTATCTATCGTGGCTCACAAATATAACAGCTCCACCAAACTCACCGATAGCTTCTTCAAGAATGTTTATGGTTGGTATGTCAAGGTCATTTGTAGGTTCATCTAAAATCAAACAATCAACATTTTTTGTAAATAAAAGCGCTAAAGCAACGCGGTTTTTCTCGCCACCACTTAATACGCCTATCTTTTTATCAAGGTACTCTTTTGGAAACAAAAAGTTTTTTAAGTATCCAAAAACGTGCATATTTCGGCCACGAACTTCAACTCTGTCTCCACCATTTGGACAAAAAGTCTCTAAAAGATTTTTATCATCACTTAACATATTTCTTTGTTGGTCAAAGTAGCCAATGTTAAAATCACCTCTTTTTATAACTCCACTATCTGGCTCAATCTCGCCTAAAAGAAGTCTTAAAAGTGTTGATTTTCCTGCTCCGTTTTTACCAACAATAGCAATGCAATCTTTTTGTAAAATCCTTGTTGTAAAGTTGTCTATCAAGAGTTTATCGCCCAAAGATTTTTTTATATTATTTACCTCAAAAAGCATCTTTTGACGGTTTACAGATTTTTCTTGGTTAAAGTTGTGCTGCTCTCGCTCTAACTGTAACTTTATCTTTCTAATAGCAGAAGGATTTTTCTTAGCTTCCTCACGTAAAGCTAAAACTCTTGCTTTTCGTCCTTCATTTCTTTTTAGTCTTGCTTTTACCCCGCGTCTTAGCCACTCTTCTTCGCCTTTTAAGTGTTTAAGTAAGGTTTCGTGTTGTTTTTGCATAGAGGCTAAAAGCTCCTCTTTTGCACTTAAATAGTTTGCATATCCACCGTTAAAGCTTCTAAGTTTACAATCGTCAATCTCAACACATTTGGTTGCAACTCTATCTATAAAATATCTATCGTGAGAGATAAACACAAGAGTAAAGTTCTCTTTTAAAAGCATATTTTCCAAAAAGGAAACCATGTAAACATCAAGGTGGTTCGTTGGTTCATCAAGAAGTAAAATATCTGGCTTTTTTAAGATAAGTCCTGCTAATGCAACTCTTCTTCTCTCGCCTCCGCTAAGAAGTGAAACAGGAGTGTTTTCAAAGATTTTCAAGTCAAACTCTTGTAATACTCGCTCAATTTTATCGTCCAAATTCCAAGCATTGTGAGTATCTAAAAACGCACCAATCTCTGCTTGTTCCTTAAGTAAAGCTTCATTTTCGTAATCATCTGCTATTTTTAGGCTTAAAGCTTCATAATCTAGTCTTTTTTGATTTAACTCTTTTAGTTGGGACTCGATAGCTTCTTTTACGCTTTGGGTTTCTATAAATTCTGGATTTTGGTCAAGCATCTCTACTTTTACGTTGTTCTGGATGATTCTTCTGCCACTGTCAATCTCAAGTGTTCCATTTATAATTTTCATAAGTGTAGATTTTCCGCCACCGTTTTTACCGATAATGGCTATACGTTCACCCTCATTTACATACATATCAACTTCAGTAAGTATATGCTGCATTTCGTAACTTTTGCTAACTTCAAGCAAATCAATCAGTGCCAAAATAATCCTTACATGTAAAAGATAAAACGAAATTTTACCCTAATGTGCTTAAATGGTTAATATATATTTTTAGGTATAATCCTATTTTATGGTACATTAGGAGGTAGTCATGAAAAAGGTTTATTTAATTTTCGTGTGGATATTTTTGTTATTCAATGGTTTTGTTTTTGCTGGTGAGTCAAAAGAGCAAAAAGCAGAAGAGTTTTTAGTGAAATTTTACAAAAGTGACACAAGGGTGTATTTTGATAAAATTGACTACATATTTTTTTCAAAATCTCTAACAAATCTTATAAAAATATCAAAAGAGGTAGAAGCAAGATGTATAGAGTTTGTTCGTGGAACAACCGATAAGCCTTATACATTGCAAGAGGGTGATAATTTTTCAGGTGTATTTGAGGGAGCTGAGTCAAATTTCACTATAAAGAGTATAAATTGTATAAATGATGATTGCTTCGTATCCGTAAAACAGCAGTATTTTGAATATGACTGGATGGATGTTGTACATGTAAACTTGAAAAACAATACTCCAAGATTGGAAAATATCTATTTTGATAGAAAAAATGGTACAAATTTGATTTTATTTTTCCTTGAATACATTGAAGGTGAAAAAAACAATTGTATGTAAATTTAATTTAAAATCTTGATTAGATATTTAGTATCATTTGATAAAATTTCTCAAATTTCACAAGGAATACAATGTTAGAAGTTATAACAACTATATATTTTTTATATGTTTTCTCAAAACTTTATATCTCGATTTCTGAGATAAAATACGTAAACAAAGCAAGATTTTTACCAGCAATCATACTTTCAGATGAAAACTACAAACAAGCTGCAGATTATAAAGTAGCAAATGAAAAATTTTCCATATTTTCAAATCTTTACGATTATGCTATCTTTCTTTTTTGGGTGTTGTTTGGATTAAAGTTTTTGGAAAGTTTGATTATAAACAATGGCACAGTGGTTGAAAGCACTATATTTGTGCTGGTATTTTTACTTATAAATTCACTTCTTGGCTTACCGCTTGATATCTACTCAACCTTTGTAAAAGATAGAAAATATGGCTTTTCAACGATTAATGCAAAAACATATATCATTGACCATATAAAATCATTTCTTATGCTAATCATCATCGGTGGCGTTATAGTTGCCTTGGTTTCACTTATAATAATGAAACTTCCACATTGGTGGATTTGGTCATTTTTAGTTATATTTGCCATTATTTTATTTGTAAATATGTTTTATCCGACCTTAATTGCTCCACTTTTTAACAAATTTACTCTGCTCGAAGATAGTTCTTTGAAAGAGAAAATAGAAAATTTAATGAAAAAAGCAGGACTAAATAGTTCTGGTATATTTACAATGGATGCAAGCAAACGCGATAACAGATTAAACGCGTATTTTGGTGGGCTTGGGAAAGCAAAGAGAGTTGTACTTTTTGATACACTCATAAAAAAACTAAATGAAAATGAGTTATTAGCAGTTTTAGGACACGAACTTGGGCATTTTAAACATAAAGATATCATCAAAAACATCGTAACTATGGCGGTAATGTTATTTGTGCTTTTTGCTGTGTTTGGAAATTTGCCAAATAGCGTTTATACCGCTTTAAACCTAAAAGTTGGCGCTCATAGTATCATTGTTATCTTTTTACTTCTGTCTTCTGTTATAAGTTTTGTTATGATGCCATTTTTTGGATGGTTGAGCCGTAAAAATGAGTATGCTGCTGATGAGTACGGGAGCGAGTGCGAAAGCAAAGAAGCACTTTCATCTGCACTTATGAAACTCTCTAATGAAAACAAGAGTTTTCCACGCTCACATCCACTTTATATAATTTTTTATCACACTCATCCACCTTTGGTTGAGAGACTTAAAGCTTTGGGTGTTGAACTGAATGCAAAAAGAGATTAGTATAAAAGAGGCACTAAATATCGCCTCTTTAAAACTCTCAAAAACTGTCTCAAACCCAAAAAGAGAAGCATTTTTACTCTTAAAACATCACTTAAACTGTGAAGATACATTTTTAATCACAAACAACTCTTTAC
>JBKECC010000022.1:0-15732 GCA_047974135.1 Campylobacteraceae bacterium
CATCTGGTGAGTTTTTCTTTGCTTCTTCTATTAAAGATACAAGAGTTGGTGAATTGAAGTTTTTCCACCAAGATGTGTCAATGTTACTTTCATTGTTTGTTTTATTGTTTACATGTAAAGAGTCTTTTGTGTTTGTTGCTTTATTACTTAATGAAGAGTCTTTAGTGTTTGATACAGAAGCATTACCATTTAAAGAGTTTTCTTTACCGATGAATGTATAACTATCAGGCATTGTGAAGTTTGACTCTAGGTAGGTTGTGTGGGTGGTGCAACCGGTAAATAAAAAAAGAGTCAATAAAGTTATACATGTAAATAGAATTTTCATCCAACTTTCCTTTTCAAATTTAAAAGCTTATAAACCGCTGGTATCAAAAACATTGAAATTAGTGGAGCCGTTATCATTCCACCTATCATTGGTGCAGCTATCCTACTCATGACTTCAGAGCCTGCTCCGTGTCCAATAAGTATAGGAAGCAAGCCAACTATGATGATTGTAACAGTCATAGCTTTTGGTCTAACACGCAAAACTGCACCCTCATGAAGAGCTTCATCCAACTCTTTTTCGCTCAACATATCCTTATGCGTTAACTTTTTTCTTTTCTCAATTGCATGTTTTAGGTATATAAGCATGACGACTCCAAACTCTGCAGCAAGTCCTGCTAATGCTATAAGCCCAGTTCCAACCGCAACGGAGAGGTTAAACCCTTCTAAATATATAAACCAAATGCTTCCAATTACCGCAAAAGGTATCGTTGAGAGGATTAGTAAAGCTTCACTAAACTTTCTAAAAGCTAAATATAGCAAAATAAATATAATCATCAAAGTAGCTGGCACCATCAAAAGAAGTCTTTGGTTTGCCTTTTCTAACAATTCAAACTGCCCAGAGTATGTTACACTAACTCCTTGTTTTAATGATACATCTTTATTTATAGCATCTTTTAAGTCCTCAACAACAGAAACTAAGTCTCTACCTCTTGCGTCAATATAAACCCAACTTGAAAGCCTTGCATTTTCAGACTTTAGCATTGATGGACCTTGTACTATTTTGATGTCGGCTATATCTCGTAAAAGGATTTGCTCTTTATTTGGAGTTAAAATCGGTAGATTTTTCAAACTCTCTACGGAGTTTCTGTAATCTTGAGGATATCTTATATTTATAGGGTATCTCTCTATGCCCTCAACTGTTTCACCAACATTTTCTCCACCAATGGCAAGGGCTACAAAAAGCTGTGCATCTTCTATATTCATACCATATCTTGCTATTTTGTCTCTTTTTATGTCTATGTCTATATATCTTCCGTCACTTGCTCTCTCAGCCAAAGCAGATACTACACCATCTACGCCTTTTGCAACATTTTGTATTTGCAAGGAGACGTCATCTATATCTTTTAAATTGTTTCCGCTTACTTTTATGCCAATCGAACTTTTTATACCAGTTGAAAGCATGTCTATCCTGTTTCTTATGGGTTGAACCCAAAGATTTGCAACTCCTGGGAATTTTACAACCTCATCTAACTCTTTGATGATTTTATCAACATTCATGCCTTCTCGCCACTCACTCTCTGGTTTAAGCTGTATAGTTGTCTCAATCATAGTCATGGGAGCAGAGTCAGTTGCAGTCTCAGCCTTGCCAACTTTACCAAAAACAGTATCCACTTCAGGAACGCTCTTTATAAGCTTATCCGTATTTTGAAGAAGCTTTGTTGCTTCAGCAGGAGAGATACCCACAAGGGTTGAAGGCATGTATAGTAAATCTCCTTCATTTATAGTTGGTAAAAACTCTCCACCCAATCTTTTTAAAGGATAAAGAATAGTTAAAAGCATTAAGCAAGCTATCAATATAGTCTTTTTTGGGTGTCTTAGCACAGCATTTAAAAGAGGTTCATATACTTTAATCAAAAACACGTTTAGTGGATTTTTGCTCTCTTTTGGTATTTTCCCTCTTATGAAATAACCCATCAATATAGGAACAATGGTTATAGCAAGCAAGGCTGCTCCTGCCATCGCGTAAGTTTTAGTAAAAGCAAGTGGACCAAAAAGTCTTCCTTCTTGACCTTCAAGTGTGAAGATAGGTATGAAAGACAAGGTTATGATAAGTAGGCTCATAAAAAGCGCGGGTCCTACTTCCATTGAAGCTTCTATGATAAGCTCCCACCTCTTTTTTACACTTAACTCTACATTTGGATTTTCATCTTCAAAGTGTTCAAGCTTTTTGTGTGCATTTTCTATCATAACGATAGCCGCGTCAACCATAGCTCCAACAGCTATGGCAATGCCACCAAGCGACATAATGTTTGCATTTATACCCTGATATCTCATGATGATAAAGGCTATAAAAAGTCCAAGTGGCAAAGTTATGATAGCAACAAAAGCACTTCTTACATGCCATAAAAATAGTGCACAAACAAGAGCCACAACTATAAATTCTTCAATTAGTTTTTGTGTTAAGTTGTCAATTGCTCTTTTGATTAAATCGCTTCTATCGTAAGTTGTAACGATTTCAACGCCATCTGGTAAACTCTTTTGCAAGGTTTCAAGTTTTGTTTTTACGTTTTTTATAACTTCATTTGCGTTTTTTCCATATCTTAAGATTACAATACCACCAGCAACTTCGCCTTCACCATTTAGTTCTGCTACTCCTCTTCTCATCTCTGGTCCAATCCCAACTCTTGCAACATCTCCGAGGTAGATAGGCACTCCATTTTGCGTAGTTGCTATAACAATATTATTAAAATTATCAACGCTTTTTAGGTAACCTTTAGCTCTTATCATGTACTCAGCTTCTGCTAACTCAACAGTTCCGCCACCCATCTCTTGATTTGATTTTTTAACAGCACTACTTATTTCATCTAAAGTTATACCATATTGGGCAAGTTTGTTTGGATTTAGGACGATTTGATACTGTTTAACCACTCCACCAACTGATGCAACTTCTGAAACATTTGGTATGGTTTGAAGTTCAAATTTTAAAAACCAATCTTGCAAACTTCTAAGTTCAGCTAAATCATGTTTTCCACTTCTATCAACAAGTGCATACTCATAAATCCAGCCAACGCCCGTTGCATCTGGTCCAATCTTTGGAGTAACTCCACTGGGCAGGTTTGCAGTGTTTAAGTATTCCAAAACACGAGATCTTGCCCAGTACAAATCGGTACCATCTTCAAAAATCACATAAACGTAAGAGGTCCCAAAAGTTGAAAATCCTCTTACGGTTTTTGCTTCAGGAACCGAAAGCATAGTTGTTGAGAGTGGATAAGTTATCTGATTTTCTATAATTTCAGGAGCTTGACCTGCATAATCAGTTTGTATGATAACTTGAACATCCGAAAGATCTGGGATCGCATCAACTGGTGTGGTTTTTATAGACCAAATACCAAGGACGCTTAAAAAGAGAGTCGCCATTAAAATCAAAAAGCGATTTTCAACCGATTTTTTTATAACCCACTCTAGCATTTAATGTCCCTCATGAGGATTTTTCATATCCATATTTTTTGTTTTTTCGCCCCTCATGCGCTCCAGCGCTCCACTTATGCTTGCTTCTGAATCTATCAAAAATGCACCAGTTTCAACAACAATCTCACTATCATTAAGTCCCGATAAAACTTCCATCTTGCCGTTTGATTCACTACCAATTTTTACAAGCCTTGGAACAAATCTTCCATCTTTGTTTATGGTTATAACTCTTTGCTCCATGCCAGTATCAATTAGCGCACGAGAAGGAATGAGAAGCATCTCTTCACCGTAAGTTTTAAGGTTTATGTATGCATTAAGTCCTGGTTTTAGACGCTCATCGCTGTTGTCTATCTCTAGTCTTAACATCACAGATTTGCTAGCTGTGTCTGCACTTGGCAGTATCTGTGTTTTTAATATTTTAAAATTTTTACCAACAAGCGAAGGTATATCTACACTAAATTTAGTATTTTTGTTTACATGTAAAGATATACTTTCAGGAATATATGCATTTATCCATATAGGGTTGATGCTTTGTATCGTTGCTATGGTTGCATCGGTTGAAAAGTTCATGCCACTTCTTAAATCAAAAGCTGTTATAACTCCATCAATTGGTGCAGTTATAGTAAATTTTGTTTGGACTTTATCTTCTTTTTTGAGTAATTCTATAGCTTGATTGGGCATACCAAGAAGTCTTAATCTCTCTAAAGCACTTTCTAATATTGCGTTATTTTGATTTGTTTCTTTTAGAAGTATATACTCACTTTGTGCTTCAACCCAGCTAGGAACGGTAATTTCAGCGATTTTATCACCTTTTTTTATCTTGTCGCCAACTGTGAAAGGGTAGATTTTTTCAACAAAACCTTGCGCTCTTGGTTGGATGATATATAAGTTGTGTTCATTGTAATTTATAACAGCAGGTAAGCTTCTTGTAAACTCTAATTGTCCAGCTTTTGCTTCGCTTGTTTTTAAACCTAAATTTTGCACTTGGGTAGGGTCTATATATATGCCTTCTTTATTTTCACTTGATGAGTCCTCGGCATATTTTGGTACCAAATCCATATCCATAAATGGTGAAGGCCCAGGAGCGTCAAACTTTGTATCTGGATACATCGGGTCATACCAGAAGAGAACTTTTTTTTCATTTGTTTCGGATTTTACGGTTGTATTGTGAGTTTTATTTAAGAGGTTGGTTATGATTAGTGTTATCACAACCCCTAAAACAAATGAGATAAATATATATATAAATTTTCTCATTTCAATTCCAATCTATTTTGTTTCTACTGAAATACTTTTAAGTAAAGAGACGGTTCCTTGTTGTACAAAATTAAAAGATATTTTGTCATTTACTTTCAAATCTTTGATAAGACTCTCATCCTCGTAAGTAAATCTCATAGTCATTGCTGGCCAAGATAAAGAAGCTATCGGTTCATGCTCGATAGTTACTTTTTTTGTAGTTTTGTCTATAGCTTTTACAACACCTTTTGTGCTCACTTCATCACTTTTTTTTGTGTCAGCATTCATGGATTGGTGCATAGAGCCCATATTGTTGCCCATTTGGTGCATACTATGGTCTTGTGCTAAAGATAGAGTTGCACTTATTGCAACCGCTGTTAAACTTAAAACGATTTTTTTCATACGATTCTCCTAAAAAATTTTAAAGAAGTTTAACAAAACGAAGATGTCAGAACAATGATAGAAAAATGACAAATTTGTCATAAAGGGCTTTACATGTAAAAGTTTTTTCGGTTTAAATTATAAATAAAATATTAAATTTTTTGATTATTTTAAATTTTAAGTTTTGTTATGTTTTTGTGCAGCTTCTATCATAAAATTAAATAAAATTTTTATATTAGGAGATGATTATGAGGCTAGTTAAATTAAGCCTGTGTGCGATTGTTGCAATGTCAACATTGTTAGAAGCTACACCTCTTGAAGAGGCGATAAAAGGTGTGGAAATTAGTGGTTTGGTGAGGTATAGATACTATGGTTTCTCAGACTGGAATCCATATAGCACGTCAGATAGACAAACAAATAGGTTTACTGGAGTGATGGACATAAAATCAAAAATTACTGATAACTTAAAGTTTGGAACTACTCTGATGGTTGATAAATTTGATTTTGCACAAAATAGTGCTAGTACTTCTGGAGATATTGGTATTAGGCGTTTTTGGTTTCAGTATGCATTAGATGATTTTAACTTTGAATTAGGAAAATTAAGAGTTGTTACTCCTTGGACAAATGTTGCGGCTGCTGGAACTCATGGAAATGGTGCAACTGTCCAATACACTGGAGTTGAAAGTTGGGCATTTTTAGGTGGTGCATTTACACAAACAAACAGTATGGTTGATTTTAGAAAATTAGTTCCAGAAGGTGGTGTTAATGGTTATGGTCAAGAGGATTTTTACTATGGAGCCGCTATAGGACAAGTTGGTCCCATAGCAATTCAACTATGGACAAATATGATGACAAATGTGATTGAAAATATGTCATATTTGGATTTAAAATATAAATATGAAGGGTTTAGTCTTAGAGGACAAGCGCAATATACAAAGCTTGCTAAAGAGAAAAGACATCTTTTTGTAAATAGTGATGATGGTATATTTTACGGTTTTGAAGGTGGTTATAAAAATAAAAGCTTTTTTGTAGATGCTGGTTATACAAAAACAGATAATGATATGCCAATTTTTGCATTTAATGCTGATAACAATAACTTCATACAGTTTGGAGAGCAATTAATATATGAAGCTATAAACCTACTTGATACAAAAGTGATGTTTGTACGAGCTGGCTTTAATATAAATAAATTTGAAATTAGCGCTGGTTATGGACATGCAGATGTTGGTGAAAAAAACAGAGATATGGATGAGTATTACGGAAAAATAAAGTATAGGTATTCAAAAAACTTTTTGCTTACCTCATATTATTCTATACTTGATTGTGATGATTCAACAAAAGACAATAACAAATTTTACTTTGATTCACTCTACTTATTTTAAAATTTTCGCATAATTTAGTATTTTTTGATTTATTGTATAATTCCATGAAAACTATTCAAAAAAGGGATTCATGGAATCATCACTCTTAAATAGGTTAAAAAATACTTCCATTCTTGTTGTTGAAGATGATGAAATAGCTCTGTTTGGTATAGAACAAGGTTTAAAAAACTACTGCAAATCTTTTTATTCAGCTACTGATGGACTAGATGGTATAGAAATTTATAAAAAAAATCAAATCGATATCATTATAACCGACATTCACCTTCCTGTCCTAAATGGTTTTGATATGATAAGAGAAATTTTAACCATAAATCCAACTCAAAAATTTATCGTTATGACGTCTTATGATAGTGATAAAAATATATCTAAAAGTATAAATGAAGGAGCTTGTCTGTTTTTAAAAAAACCTATACAGATTGAAAATTTGCAAATACAGCTTTTACATGTAATAGGCAAAGATGATGACGAGATTGTAAAGCTTTCTAATTCAATAAGTGTTAATCCAAAGAGGCAGATTATATATAAAAACTCAGAAATCCTCTCACTTTCATATAAGAGTAATAGCATTTTTTGGCTCTTGTTTAATAATTTAAACAAGACGGTTCATTATGATGTGATTGAAAGTTATATATACGAAAACGAAGAAGCGAGTAAAAATGCTATAAGGATGGCGATCTCAAGAGTTGCTGATATTATAGGAAAAGATTTGATTAAAAATATTTCTGGCGTTGGATATATGATGAAGATTAGTTAGAAGATGTATGAGGGGCCAAGGAGGGTGCCCCTCAAATTTTAAGTTATATATTTACTTGAAAACAGAATCAAGTTTAACTTTTAATGCTCTGTAACCTATTGTATTACTATTTACAAATTTAATTTCTAATAATGGTGTTTTTGTGCCATACTTAAATTCATGCAAATAAGGAATAAGTTCAGCCTTTCCTGTTCTAAATGCTTTAACATCCCCAAGACCAGCTGTTGCACTATAAACCATCATAGAGTCAGTTTCTGGTTGGTACTCTGTAACGGAAGTGATTGGACTAAACCACTCAAATCCTCTCTCTTTACCAAATTCCCAGATTTGCTCCACAGTCATAGCTTTTTCATCAACAACGTATTCAACAGCACGAGAGTATTTCATATTTACAAGAGCTGGTTGTTCCATACCTCTTGAATCTCCGTTATCAAAAGAGCTCATATGTATTTTGCCTGGTTTTGATTTTTCAGGGATTACATAAGAAGTATGTTGTGTCCATGTCCAGTCAAATCCACCTTGTGGATTTAAGTAACCAGGGCAAACTGAACCAGTTGTACCACAATCAATTTTTTTACCTTTACTATCAACTGGTGTTAAAACTTTTTTAGCAAGTTCACCGCTCCAACCCTCTGGACTACTTAGTATCCATTTTACTTTTTTATCTCTGCCGATTTTAATATTTGCACTTTGATGACGAGATGAAATAATAATAGAATCATCGGTTGCATCGTAATTTACTGAGTTTACATGTACCCAGTTTCTACCAGCACCAACTCCTGCAACATCGCCCCAAGGAGCATTTGCATCTTCAAGTTCTTCTTTTGATTTTGTTTGTCCAGCCTGATCAGCATCAATATTTAGACAAACTGCACCTTGATCCATTGCTAACATATTTTGGTCTCTATATGGATCTAAGATTTCCATCAAATTCCATTCATCTAGAACATTACCCTCTTTATCTAACTCAATGATAACATCTCTTACTGTTCTTACATTTTTTCCATCTTTTCTTTTATAGTCAGATGAAGCAGCGCGAACTAAATAGGTTCCTTTTGGAGTCTCTTCTAAGTGGTGACTAAAATCTATATATGATCTAGGTAACAATCTATCAAATATCTTTCTACCCATCAAATCATATTTTTTATATGATTGTCCCAGACCCCACATGATTGCACCATCTTCTGTTTGGTCAAATCCCATGAAGTTACCTTTTTTGTTGATATCATTAGGATCTCTAAATTTACTTGTATCAAGGTACCATCTGATATCTCCGTTTGTATCTATAATCCAAACATAAGTTTCGAAATCCCATTCTATAGCACCACCTACTGGATTATTCCATACAACTTGACCAGCATTTGGTAGTACTGAGGAGAAATGGCTCATGAGATAAAAGTTATTTTTTACACTTTTATCTGCTGGTATAACAACTTCAGCTGTAGGAAGTGCTTGTTTTTGTCCAGTTCCTGAGCCAAATGTTGAAACTGGTGGAGCATAAATTGTATAACTCTCTTTTACTTCTTTTGCCTTATTTAACTCTCCACCAAAAGATTTTTTATATGAAACTTCAACTTTGTTTTGATAGTCTGGATAAAGACCCCATACAGGAATACCACCATGTTGTAATGCTTTGTTGTTTGAAACTTTATAGGTTATATCAAGTCCTTTAGCACCTTTACCTTTAACTGTAACAGTTATATCTGTTAACTTATATCCACCATTGTTTATAACAGCTGTAAGTGGAGCAATCCCATAAGGATTCATCAAAACAGCACCAATTTCTCCAATACCTCTATACGTTTCAGGTCCGCTCATTTTTGCAAAACTGATAGCTGGGGCAATACTTATGATTAAACCAGCAACTAAAGCAGATGATAATATTTTTTTCATCTTCATTTTTAACTCCTTATATTAAGATTTTTTTATATAGTTTTTAACTATCCAACAAATAAGCATTGCACTAAGTGCAATAAAACAAACGATATATGCTAATAGACAAGCTTGTGCCATATTCATAAAATGGTATTTTGGAATTAAATACCATCCCTCACTATAAAAATCCACAAGCCACTCTTGAAGTGAGCTAAGTATTGCGCCATCTGGAACTATTGGGTTATCGTAACCACAATCACCAGTTGGATTGAACCAATCTGGAAACCATACATCAAGTGGAAGATTAAAAGGAAAAGTTGGCTCAGCAGAGCAACCTTGCACTCCAAAAGGATCATCACTGTGAACTGCTTTATGTACAGCATTTAACTTTATGGAGTAACCTATACCTTGTATAATTCCCCAAAAAGCAAGCACATATCCTATAACTTTTAAAGCTATGTTTTTTGGATTTATAGCAGTGATAATCCCACCAAAAAACATGCAAAAAAAGGCAAATCTTATATATACACATTGCTCACAAGGTGCCATATACACATAATGTTGAAATATCGAATGAGCAACAAGTATTAAAGCTAAACTCACAAATGCCATCACAAGCCACAAAAATCTCATGTCTTGCCACTTTGCGATTGTATTTATGGGAGAAGTTTTAAAATCATTCCATATATTTTTTAACATATTAAACCCCTCTCTATTTAGCCGATAACTCTTTTACTAAATCAACCATTCCGTCAACCGAGCGAATTGATTTTGTATAGATTAAATACTTTCCATTTACAACAAATGCAGGTACACCTTGGATTTTTGCAACCTCATAAGAAGCTTCCCAACTATTTACTAAGTCTTTAACTCTTTGATCATTTTTTAATTTATTGAATTCAGCTTCACTCATACCAGTTGCGTCAAGTCCGGTTTTTAAGAAACTTTGAGCTCCTGCATCCCATCTTTGTTTTTTGTCATGATAGTTTGTGTAGTACGACATCTTTGCTTTTTTAAATAGCGATTTGTCACTAAAAGTATCCGTTACACCGTTATCGGAATCTTTAACCAAAAGAACAGCAAAAAGCTCACTTGCTTCGGCTCCATACTTTCCTTTTGTTTTTAAATGAAATGGTAGGTATTTCATATTTCCTAATTTACTTACAACTGCTGGTGTTACGGACTTGTCATATTTATAACAAAATGGACAATCATAGCTATAAACTTTTATAAGCGTATTTTCAGCATTTGGGATTGGCTTGTCAAGCTTAACATAATCAACACCCTCACTAAATGCAAAAAGACTGGTACCAGCCAACAAACAAACAGTAGCTACTACTTTTGAGATAATTTTTAATACTCTCATAATACTCTCCTTAATAAATCTTTATTTTTATAATATAATTCTACAAACACAGTAGAACAAAAAAATAACACGGAACTTATTGTGTTGTTAAAGTAAATATTAAATTTTAAAATTAGCATGGAGTTTTTTAAATGACATTTTTTGGTAAAGTATGGAAGTTGCTTATAAGCTTTTTTTTGAAGAAAAACTATGCCTTCATTTTTTTATTAACAGCTCTTTTTTTATATTTGTTATTATCAGGATTTGAAATTATTAAAAAAGAGATTATTTATCTTGCTGAAAAAAAACAAGAAAGAATACTCGAAGAAACAAAGAGTAAGATTTATAATTGGACATATTTCTCAAGAACAAGTTTAGAGGGAAGTGCTAGTTTTATATCTAAAAGCGGGATATTTGAAAACAAAGACATGTTTATTTCGTTTTTAAATGAGACAAAGGCTGGTTTTAGAGATTTTGACTTAATTCAAGTCATGCTTGAAGATAATAGAATTTTTATAGACGGAATTCCTGACTTTATATCTGAGACAAAAAACTTTAATCCAAATAGGCTAGCATGGTATGAAGATACAAAAAAAGAGAGAAAAACAACTATAACCATACTAGATTCACATGCTATATTGAAAGAACAAACTATGAACATTTGTTCACCAATATTAAAAGATGAAGTTTTTGTGGGCTCAATTTGTGGAGTTATAAAAGCATCAACAATCATAGAGAAGATAAAAAATTTATCTTTTCCTGAAGATATATATTTTTTTATAATCACAAAAAGAAACAAAATTGCTATGGAAACCAAAAATGAAGAGCTTGAAAAACATATAACAGAAAAGATAATTAATAGTGAAAGCTATAAAACTATCCGAAACAACTCTATTTTAAAATATGATTTCAATGATGAACTTATAAGCATAACTCCTCTTGGGATTTTTGATTGGAATGTAGGAATTGGCATGAAAAAAGATGATTTAGTAAGAGGCCCAAATACCATACTTCGTCAAGGTATTATCATACTTGCTGCTTTTTTTATTCTAATAATTGTTGCAAATTTTATACATGAGTATGTTTATAATATCTTAAATAAAAAATACCATAAAGTCTCTAGCCTTATTAAGATATGGATCCAAGAGAGCACAAGAGGGATCGTTGTTGTAGATAAAGAACAAGAAATTTCATTTTTAAACAATACGGCAAAAAACTTTTTAAAAAAGATTGATAATTCTAGCGAAAGTTTAAGAAGTAAGTTTAGTAATATTTTAAAACAGTCAAATGAGGTAGAAATAGTCATTAAAATAGATAAAAACTTTTTTAAAATTCGAACAAATATACTTCAAGTCGATAACGTTTATGAAGGCATGGTTGTGATAATAGAAGACATAACAAAAGATATTTTATTAGAGCAAAAAGAGAGGGATTATAATTATATACTTATGCATCAAGGCAAAATGATGGAGATGGGAGATTTGGTTGTTGGCATTAATCATCAGTTAAAACAGCCACTAAATGGACTTAGTATCTTGATGAGTAATCTTTTGCAACAACATCAAAATGGTTTACTTGATGATAAGACATTTTTAAAAAATATAGAACTTTGCCAAAAAAATATATTTGTTATGAATGATACTATCGACCTATATAAAAATTACTATAAAAATAGTTTTGATATCACAGAGTTTAGTCTAAAAGGTTGTGTACAAAGCATAAAAGAGATACTTGATACAAAGATAAAAAGAAATAATATTATTTTAGAGATGAGTGTTGATTCTGCCTTACATGTAAAGAGTGTTGAAAACATTGTGCAACAAATACTTTTAGTGCTTATACAAAATGCCATTGATGAGAGTGTTCACACAACAAAAAAAAATATACATGTAAACGTAAAAGAAGAGGATGAATATATAAAGATAGAAGTTATTGACTTTGGACTTGGAGTCGATGAAAAGCTATCCAAAAAACTTTTTGAAAGACCTATAAAAACTGAAAAACTTCATGGCACAGGATTTGGACTCTACTTTGCAAATAAGATAGCAGCAAAAAATATAGATGGTAAGATTTTTATAGAAAGTTACAAAAATCCAACTATCTTTGTTTTAAAATTTAGAAGATTTTTAGAACAAAAAGAAGAAGAGGGTTAGCTAAAAATGTTTACATGTAAGTTTTTTACATGTAAACTAAATATCGTGCAAGTTTTTAAATATCTCATATATATCATGTCTTGCTTTTTCGTACTCTTTGCTTGTTCTGTTCCTTGGATGAGGTATTTTAATGGGTACGATAGATTCAACTCTTCCAGGACTTGGAGCCATTATGACAACTTTGTCAGCCAAAAAAACAGCTTCATCGATATCGTGAGTTACAAATACAATGGTAGGTTTACTTGTCTTACAAATTTTTAGTAACTCTTCTTGAAGTTTAAATCTTGTAAATGCATCAAGTGCACCAAAAGGCTCATCCATAAACAGTACCGATGGCTTAACAGCTAAAGCACGTGCGATGGAGACTCTTTGTTTCATTCCACCACTTAAACTTGATATGGATTTTTCTGCATCGCCGTTTAACCCAACAAGTTTGAGATATTTTCTTGCTTCCTCTTTAGCCTCTTTTTTTGGTATATTTTGACACTCTAAGCCAAATGCAACATTTTCTAGTGCACTTTTCCAAGGAAACAAGCCATAATCTTGAAAAATAGTAATTCTTTTATTGTTTGGTTTTGTAACCTTTTGTTCATCTATATAAATTTCGCCAGTTGTAGGAGGAAAAAATCCTGCAAGCATATTTAGTAGTGTAGTTTTTCCACAACCAGAAGGACCAATTAAGCAGATAAACTCTCCATCATTTATAGTTAATGATGTTTTTTTAAGAGCCAAGGTAAAGCCTTTTTGCACATCAAATGTTTTTGATACATCTCTTATCTCTATACTCAAGCGCCCCACCTATTTTTTACCATTTTTTCAAAATACTTCATAACTATATTCATAACTAAACCAGTTAATCCAATGAGAACCATTCCAAGTATTATCAAATCAACTCTTAGCATATTTCTTGCATCAACTATAATGTATCCAAGTCCGCTTTGAGCTCCAAGCATCTCTCCAGCAACTAAATTTATCCAAGCGATACCCATCGCTAAGTTTAACCCCATCACTATATGAGGAAAGGCAGCAGGAACGATAACACTAAAAAATGTTTTTATCTCACTTGCTCCAAAGTTTTCTGAAACTTTTAAATACACTTTATCAACATTTCTAACTCCAGCGATAGTTGAGAGAAGTACAGGGAAAAATGTAGCTATGATGATGATAAAAATAGCTGGATTGTCACCAATACCAAACCATAAAACAGCAAGTGGAAACCAAGCTATAGGTGAAATTGGTCTTAAAATCTGGATAAGCATATCACAAAATGAAAATAAGGTTGTGTAGCGTCCTAGTAAAAGTCCAAGTACTATACCGCCAATAGCTCCAATAAAATAAGCTATGAAAAACCTCTTCATACTTGCTAAAAAATGAGCCACTAAAACCCCATCTTCTATAAGCTCTTTAGCGGCTTTATATATATCAAGTGGTGGAGGAAGTTGATCAGCGCTATATCTACTTGAGAGATACTGCCAACCAACTAAAAATATAGCAACGCCTATAAAAGAAAAAAAGAGATTACGCATTTTTCCCTGTTAAAGCTTTATATGCATTTTGTGCAAATGAGTTATCAAGATACTGCGTTTCATCTATTCTTGCTTTTGTAACGCCATAATTTATCATATAGTCTTGGGTAATATCAAAATCATTTTTTGTGATGATTAAATCGTTATAATTTACTATGTTTTTTGGTGATTCTATAACAAACTCGATAATTTCAGGCTTTTGTCCTAAAAACTTTCTTGATAAAACAGAGGCTTCAAGAGGATTTTTTTCTATATAACTTGCTGTTTTGATAAAACCAGTAACCAACTCTTGAACGGCATCTTTATGATTTGCTATAACTTCTTCACGCATGTTGAGTATGCAGCAGATGTGGTTACTCCAAATCTCACCTGTGTACATCAAAGGCTTTCCAACTTTTTGTGCCATCGCTTGAGCCCCAAAAGGTTCAGCGACTATAAAAGCATCAATTTTTCCATTTGCTAAAGCACTTACCATTTCAGGCGGAGCCATGTCTATGAGCTTTACCTCTGTGTCTGGGTTTATGCCATTGTCTTTTAAAACTTTTTGAATTAGTGCAAAGTGCAAGGAAAATCTACTTGGAACTGCTATATTTTTTCCTTTTAAATCACTAACTTTGTTTATCTCGTCCGTATTTTTTACTGTTATAACAGAACCGTTTCTGTGTCCTGCCATCAAACCTTTTACAGGGACATTTTGAAGTTTTAGTTGAATGCTTATATGTGAAAGCAAAAACGCTCCATCAATCGCACCAGCACGAATGGCTTCAACGATATCTGGCCAAGCAGAAAATTTTACAGGTTCAAACTCAACATTTTGATAAGCTTCTAAGCCTTTTGCTATGATTGTTAAGTGATCAGTTATAGGGATATATCCAACTTTGATTTTTGGTTTTGCATTTTGTGCAAATGTTTGCATTGGTGAAATCGCAACGCTTGCTCCAATGGCTGTTGTTTTAAGAAATGAGCGTCTATTCATAATGAGAGTTTCCTTGGTCAATTTTGTATATATGCCATACAGGCATCTAAAAAGGAAATGAAATTTTACTTTACATGTAAGAAAAAGTCAAATATTTTTTACTTTATTTGAAATACTTACATGTAAAAGATTAGTTTTTTAACTCTTTTATAGCTTTTAAAATTAGGCTTTTTGCCTTAAATCCTGTAAACGTTATGTATGAAAATATCAAGAAAAACAAAATTCCAACTATTGTTATTATAAACATTGCCTTACTTGCGTCAAGGACAAAAATTTGATAAATTGAACCAAAAATGATAGTCAAAAACAAAAATGAAAAGCATGAGTAAAGCGTCAAAGCTGTTGTGCCCATTAAGTCGGTAGCGTTTGTTGAGGTGTTGTAATAAGATGATGCACTCATGGAGTTTTCACTTACCATATCGCCAGCAACGATGATTTTGTCTCCAACTTTTATTTCAAGTGGTTTTGCTCTTTTTGTTTTGATAAAAGAGACATCAACCTTTCCTACCTTAACTTGATAATATGCAACGTTTGGTCTTTCGTTATTTGCTTCATTATTTTTAGAAGAAACTCTTTTGTCAGCTTTTTTGACTGACTGCATTTTTATATCTTTTACTATACCAGTTATTGTTTGCATTTTTTACCTTTGTTTAA
>JBKECC010000035.1:0-8205 GCA_047974135.1 Campylobacteraceae bacterium
ATACAAAGGAAATTTTATGGTGATTGGTAGAGATTCAAAAACTAACAATCTATTTAACACAGCTTTTGTTACATTTGAAGAAGATGAAGTTTACAACCAAAAAGATGCAGAAGGTTTCATAAAATTAAATGCTCTAAGATTTATCATCGCAGGCAAAAACAAAAGAGAACAAGATAACAAGAAAAAATAACTATTTACATGTAAATCTGTTTGTTTACATGTAAAACATATAATGTAAATAAAAATAAGGATAAGAATGAAAGTATTACTAATCAAAGATGTAAAAGGTTTAGGTAAAGCTGGCGAGCTAAAAGAGGTTAAAGATGGCTATGGAAAAAACTTTCTTATAGGTAAAGGCTTTGCAAAACTTGGAACAAATGAAGTTATAAGGCAATATGAAGCTGATTTAAAAAGAAAGGCTGCTTCTGAGGCTGCTGAAATCGATAGATTAAAAGAGCAAGACAAGGTTTTAAGAAAAACAAAACTTGTTATCAAGCGTTCAATTGGTGCAAATGGCAGTCTTTTTGGTGCGGTAACTAAAGATGAGATAGCAAATGAGTTGTTATCTCAAAAAAATATAGAGATTGACAAAAGAAATATAGAGATAGACTTACCAATCAAAAGCGTTGGTCTTTTTGATATCGCAGTCAAACTTGGACATGGAATCAACTCAAGTCTAAACATTGAAATAGCAGGCGAATAAATATGTTTCATGCAACAACGATTTTAGCCATTAAAGGCAAAAACAAATCTGTTATTGGTGGTGATGGGCAAGTTACTTTTGGCAATACAGTACTAAAAGGAAATGCAACAAAAATCAGAAAACTTCACAATGGTGAAGTACTAGCAGGTTTTGCTGGAAGTACCGCTGATGCTTTTAATCTCTTTGATATGTTTGAAAATATACTTGAAACCAAAAAAGGTGATTTATTAAAGTCTGCCGTAGAATTTTCAAAAGAGTGGCGAAAAGATAAATACTTAAGAAGACTAGAAGCTATGATGATAGTCTTAAACAGACATCATATTTTTATATTGAGTGGAACTGGTGATGTAGTTGAGCCTGAAGATGGTCAAATTGCAGCTATTGGAAGTGGTGGAAATTATGCCATTTCGGCTGCACGTGCACTAAATGCTCACGCATCATTAGATGAAGAAAAACTTGTAACTGAGAGCTTGAAAATAGCTGCGGATTTATGTATATACACAAATCACTCAATAAAAACATTTACTTTAGAGGACAAATAAAAAGATGAATTTAACTCCAAAAGAGACAGTTAAATACTTAGATGAATATATAATCGGGCAATTTGATGCTAAAAAAGCTATAGCAATTGCTCTTAGAAATAGATATAGAAGAATGAAACTAGACACTGAGATGCAAAATGAGGTTATACCTAAAAATATTCTCATGATAGGCTCAACTGGTGTGGGAAAAACAGAAATCGCAAGAAGACTTGCTAAAATGATGAATTTACCATTTGTCAAAGTTGAAGCAAGCAAATACACTGAAGTTGGGTTTGTTGGTCGCGATGTTGAATCAATGGTAAGAGATTTAGCTTTAGCATCACTAAATCTTGTAAAAGCCGAATATAAAGAAAAAAATCAAGATGCGATTAGCGAATACGCGGATAAAAAGATTTTAGAAAAACTCCTCCCACCCCTTCCAAAAGGTGCAAGCGAAGATAAACAAAATGCATATACTCAAAGTTATGCAAAGATGATGGAAAAGTTAAAGGCTGGCGATTTGGATGGTTCCAAAATAGAGATTGAGCTTCAACAAGGTGTTGATTTGGGAAATGATAGCAATTCAAACCCTGAAATGATAAAAGTTCAAGAATCTTTCATGAAGATACTAAGTGCTGGTCAAAGTCCAGTTAAAAAAGAGATGACGGTTAAAGAAGCGAAAGAAGCTTTAAGGGCTGAAGCTGGCGAAAAACTATTTGATAGTGAAGCGATGAAACGCGAAGCGCTTGAACGTGCAAGTAATGGTGGAATTATCTTTATAGACGAGATAGACAAAATAGCAGTTGCAAGCGGAAGTCAGGGCAGACAAGATCCAAGCAAAGAGGGAGTTCAGCGCGACCTACTTCCAATAGTTGAAGGATCAGCTGTTTCAACAAAACTTGGTACTTTGAACACTGACCATATTTTGTTTATCGCAGCTGGTGCTTTTCATTTAAGCAAACCAAGTGATTTGATACCTGAACTTCAAGGAAGATTTCCATTGAGAGTTGAGCTAAACTCTCTTGATGAAGAGACTTTGTATAAAATCTTAACTCAACCAAAAAACTCTCTACTTCGTCAATATGAAGCACTTTTAAAAACAGAGGGTGTTGATCTTCTTTTTGATGAAGATGCTGTAAAAGCAATAGCAACGATTGCTCATATGGCAAATGAAAAAACTGAAGATATAGGCGCAAGAAGACTTCATACTATAATAGAAAAAGTTATTGAAGATATAAGCTTTAATGCCGATGAATACAAAAATCAGACTTTACATGTAAAAGCAGACTTGGTTCATAAAAAGCTAGATATGATTATAGAAAATGAAGATACAGCAAGGTATATTTTGTGATTGAAACAAAAGAGAGAGCTGGTTTTGTAGCTGTCGTTGGCAAGCCAAATGCAGGCAAAAGCTCGCTTTTAAACTGGCTTGTTGATGAAAAGATTGCCATGGTTTCAAAAAAAGCAAATGCTACAAGAAAAAGAGCAAATGTTATAGTTATGCACAAGGACACGCAATTTATTTTTGTTGATACCCCTGGCATTCACGAGAAAGAAAGAGTATTAAATAAGTTTATGCTTGAAGAATCCCTTAAGGCTATGGGCGACTGTGATTTGATACTCTTTTTAGTTCCCATAACAGATTCAATAAAAAGTTATCAAGATTTTTTAGCCCTACATAACAATAAGCCTCATGTAGTTTTACTAACAAAATGTGATAACGTTGGCAACAAACAGATTTTAGAAAAACTTAGTGAGTACAATACTTTAAGCGCTAACTTCAAAGAGATAATTCCAATTTCAATAAAACACAACTCAAACAAAAAATACTTACTTGATTCGCTCGAGAAATATATACCAATACACCCATTTTTATTTGATCCGGAAATTTTAACTACTCAAATGTCAAAAGAAATATATAAAGAGTATATTAGAGAAGCAATTTTTCAATTTACTAGCGATGAAGTGCCATACTCTTCAAATGTTATAATTGACAAAGTTGAGGAAAATGAACATATTGATAATATCTTTGCAACTATAATAGTTGAAAAAGAGAGTCAAAAAGCTATCGTTATAGGAAAAGATGCAGCTACTCTAAAAAGGATTGGAAAATACGCAAGAGAGGAGATAGAAAAATTAACTAACAAACAAATTTTCTTAAAAATTTATGTCTTTGTTGATAAAAATTGGACAAAGAGCTTAAAAAAAATAAAAAATGTTTGATAATTGTTAGTAAATATATAATTTTTATGCTACAATAAGCTTCACAAATTCATAAGGATGGGTTTTATACATGGCAAAAGCAAAGAAAAGCAAAATACAAAACTATTCTTACCCTTCAATCGTTACAATAGATCCAGCAACTATGACTTCTTTCAGATATGATTGGAAAGAAGCTAAAGTAAATGACATAAATAAATCAGCTAAGAAGAGTGATTTTTTTATCTCCTACATTTCTGCAAAAGAGGCAATTTCTGGAACTATAGAATTAAGTAAAAGCATTGAAGAGTCTGAAGTTCGCGATGCTTTAGAAATAAAGACGTATGAGGATTTAGGGCTTGATACATCAATAAACTATAAAATTAACTATCTTGAAATAACAAAAAAAACAGATAGCCAAAGCGATACATTATATAGCGTTTTTGCTATAAACTCTGATGCTATGGCACAAAGTTTAAACACAGTAGCAAAAAAAGTTAATTATATTGATTACATTACCACTGTTCCTTTTTTAATTGGTTCTTTATATAAGAAAAATATTATACAAAGCTATGGCAACGAGTGTTTTATCTATTTTCAAAAAAATGATGCGTTTTTAGCTATTTACAAAGATGGTGAATATTTATATTCAAAATCCCTCAGATACTCTCTTTCTGAAATTAATGAAAAATTTTGTACTTTACTTGGTGAGAGAGTTGATGAAGAGAAATTTTTTGAAATGCTACAAAAAGAGGGTTTGCGCTCTTCAAACATGAATTACCAACAGCAATTTATGAAACTATTTGGTGAAATTTTTCTATATATAAACGATATAGCAGTTTTTGCTAGAAGGTCTTGTGGGATAAACCAACTTGATAAAGTTTATGTTGGAACCGATATTGGCATAATAAATGGCATGGGAGAATATGTAAGAAGCTACATGGGTGTTGAAGCAAATGATTTTGATTTTGGAATCACACCTGATTCAAAAAATAAAAATATGAGCCAAATACATGTAATGCTAACTTTAACTGCTCAGCTTTATTTAGAGGGTGGTTCAATTGATGATGCGCTCAATTTTACAATTTATAGACGACCACCTCCGCTAAATCAAAGACCTGCTGGAAAATTTATTGGTGTTGTTGCAATTGCAATCATTGCATCATTAATATGGCCTACAATTCAATATGTTCAAGGGCTATACAAATCTGTTCTTTTGGCAAAAGAACAAAACACCCTAAGAGACATAGAGCCAAAAGCAATTAATCTTAAAAATGAATTAAATATTTTGAATAATGACTTCACAAGCAAGAAAAAAACTTACGATACTGAGTCCAATATTTTAATATCTAGAGAAGGATTACTTAACGAGATAAGAAACAAAAGAATAAACTACATAATGAAAGCGGCCACAATCACTGATTTAATAAAAATGGTAAATGGAAATGATGTAAAAATAGAAAAAATTTATCAAGAAAATCAAAACATTATTTTATCTTTAGTTGGAAGTAACGAAAAAAAATTTACAGAATTAATGGATGAAGTTGCAAAATCTGGTAAATATTCCATAAGAACTAAAGAAATATATAAAGATGTTAACACAAGCACAATATACAAAAGTGATATAAAAATGGAGGTTTTATAATGCAAAAAGAGACATTTTTTGATAAATTGGATGCATTTTTTTTAAGTAAAAAATCAACAGAAATATATCTAATATATTTAGTTATTATATTTGTGATTGGTTTTTTATCTTATACGTATATTTTTCCAATGTCAGAAACTTTTTTAAACACAAAAGACAAGCAACTTACTGAAACAAAAGCTCAAGTTCAAAAGCATACTAACTACTATAATGATAATGTAAATGAACCTAGCAACCTAAGAAAAACTATTACATCTATTACTGACGCTACAAATGAATTACAATTTAAAAATTCTTATATTGACCAAAAACTAAAAGAATTGTCATACTTATTGTTTAACGACAAAAGTTGGGCGGAATTTATGGATAGAATAACGTTTTTGGCAAAGAGGGATAATATAAAAATATCAAGAATAACTAATGATTTTTTGGACAATAGAACCTTGGGAATAGCAAAGGTGGAGGAAGTACTAAATGTTAATGTTGAATTTGAAGGTTCATTCCATGATACTTTAAAGTTTATCAATTCCATTGAAGAAAGTAATCTTGTAGTTGATATAAAACAGCTAGATTTACGAAGCGTGAGGAATGATATTAATAATAGTATTGCAATATCTGTGTGGGGGATGCTATATTGAAAAAAATACTTTTACTTATATGCATTGTTTTATTACAATGCGTGAATGCACAAAATAGTAGTGTACTTAACAATGAGATGCAAAAATATAATGTTGAGAAATATGATATTTGGTTTAGTGATATCAGTAATGTAAGAGTAGGTGTAATAAATAATGAAATTATGGGGTTAACTAATCCATTTGTATACTTAACCCCTAAAATTGATAGCAATAACCAAAACTCTACAAAAAAACCTGCACAAACCCTCGTTTTAAATGCAATAATGGAAGGTAAATATGCAATGATTAACAACTCATGGCACGAGGTAAAATCTTTGGTAAATGGCTTAATATTAACAAAAATTAAAGAAGGTAGTGTCATTTTATCTGGCACTAATAAATCAATAGAATTATTTTTAAGGAAAAAGAATGAAAACAGTATTATCAAAACAAATTAAATCAAGATATATACCACTTATTAGTTTATCACTTTTAGCATTAGTTTTTACAAGTAGTGATTTATACTCACAAACAAGCAATAAAGATAAACCTTGTGAATATAGAACTTTTAACATGAAAGTTAATTCTGGAGTAAGTGCAAATGAGGTTTTATCACAATTGTCAAACATTTGTAATTTTAGTTTAGTTTTTTCCGATTCACCATCCAAAGATATTGCAAATCAACCACAATATGGTACATATATACAAGATAAAACACTATTTGAAGTTTTTGATATTTTGGCTGGTTCAAACAACTTAAACTATGAATATAAAAACAGTGTTTTAAAACTTTCAGCACTAGAGACAAAAAGTTTTAAAGTTGATTATATAACCTCCATTAGACAAGGTACGGCTACTATGAGTGCTTCTGTTAGTGTTATGCCAAAAGAAGATGGTACTAGCAATAGTGGTAGTAGCAATAGTGGTAGTAGTAGCGACTCATCATCTGACAAATCTGATAATGAAATTAAAGTAAAAGAGGAATTTGATTTTTGGAAAACAGTTGATGCTGAAATACAAGCTGTTGTGAATTCCGGTAGAGAATCATATGTAGCTCAACCTCCAATAATTAATTCTCGTGCTGGTTTAGTTACTATTACAGCAACAAAAAATCAACTTGATAGAGTAGAAGAGTACTTTAACACATTAAAACAAAGACTTTTAAAACAAGTTATGATTGATGTAACTATTCTTTCAGTGGAATTAAATGATGACAACAGAATGGGTATTGATTGGTCAAAATTTCAACTTGGCTTTTTCTCAAATTCTATAGCTAATATTTTTGGAATCAATACAGGTTCAACTTGGACATCAACCTCTACACAAGGAGGAAGTTCAACGTTAGGCAACAATGGCCCTGCAACAAATGGCGGTACACTTGGCTCATCAGGACACATTGATTCTCGTGATATTGGAAAAATCGTAGCTTTTGATGCAGGCATAACATTTTCTTTGGATGGTGTTTTTAATTTTTTAAAAGAAAAAGGCAAAACTAGTGTTGTCTCAAGTCCAAAAATTTTAACTTTAAATAATCAACAAGCCTTAATTACAGTTGGTGATACAATTAATTATCAAACAAGAGAAACCACAACAAATGCAGCATCTAGTTCTAATGTAATTTCTGAAGATATTACAAACTATTCTATCTTTATAGGAATTCTCCTAAATTTACTACCAACGGTTTCAGATGATAATAAGATTATGCTTAGAATAAATCCCTCTATTAGTGATTTTAAGTACCCGGAAGATAATCAAAAACAAACCGAAGCAAGAACTATTGCACCTGATACAACAGAAAAAAAACTATCAACAGTTGTTAATGTAAGAAGTGGGGATACTATTGTGCTTGGTGGACTTATCACAAACTCAGTTGCTTATACCAATAAAGGTGTTCCTCTTTTAGGAGATATCCCACTTTTAGGTTATGCTTTTAAATATGCTGGTGACATCACTACAACTAAAGAATTAGTTTTTGTAATCACACCAAGAATAATTGGAGATGATACATCAAGTATATCCATGGAATCTTTGAGCGATTTAGGTTATAAAGAATTGGTTAAATAATATTCTATGAACCAAAAACAAAATCGCTTTTCTAGATCTAAAAATATTTTTATAGAGGGTGACTTTTTTGACTATATAAACCTTGATAAGTCTGTTGTTGCATATGGTAAAATAGCAAACTCTCTATCTAAACCACTTAAACTTATACTTTTTTATGGAAAACCTGGTTCTGGAAAAACATTTCTTTTGAAAAAAATCTATTTTGATTTAAAAAAAAGAATACCTATAGTATTTTTTGAAAGACCAATTTTTAATGAAGAAATATTTTTAAAAAAATTATTTGAAGAAATTTTTGCAATGTCTTCTCCAGATTTTAACGGATATGAAGACTTTTTAGTTAAATATAAAGACCACATACCTAGCAATATTAACAATCATACAGTTACTGTTTTATTGGATGAAGCGCAGCTCTATCCAAGCGATTTAATTGAAAAAATAAGACTCATGGCAGATAGT
>JBKECC010000010.1:0-24465 GCA_047974135.1 Campylobacteraceae bacterium
TATAGATTTTTTAGGGATTATGATAGAAAGTGCTTATTCTGTTTTATTCTCTTTTTTAAATACAGCTAATCTTTTTGTATCTTTTGCTACTAAATTTATATAATTCTCTTTTATATCAATCAAAGCTCCATTTAACTCAAACTTTGGGTTATTGTTATCAATAGCAGGAGTTATCTTTTTTACTGCTTTTATAAATTCAGCAGGTTCTATGTCAAATTTTGGTTTTTTATCAATTTCTGGAAAAGATGGATATTCAAGTGGGTTCATCATAGGAAGTTTAAATTTTGAACTGTTTTGTTTGATATAGAGGTAATTATTTATAGTCTCTAAAGTTACATCATCTTCTTTAAAACTTTTAACTATATCTAAAAATTTTTTACCATTTACAGTTGCATCACCAGCATCTGAAATTTTTATATTTGAAGTTGAAAATTTCAAACCAATTTCAAAGTCTGTAGCTTTTACATGTAACTTATCATCTTCTACATGTAAATATATATGCGAAGTGATTTGACTCAAATCTTTTTTTTCTAAAAAAGGTAGAGAATTGATTAAAATGCTCTCTAACACACTTTTTAAAATTGTAACTTTCATAATTTAACTCCCTTTATTATTTTAAAAATTAATTTAGTGGAAATAGTAGTTTGGCGTGAAAATGTGAAAAACATTTAAAAACTACCATCATTTCTGCTTTTTAATAAACGAATAATTTTAACATTTATTTTCACATATTTCACAATTTTATACACTCTTCGTCAAAATTTTGTTTTGTAATTCGTCAATTCTTAGTCTAAAACTCTCATTTTCTTTAATTAATTCGTTTATTTTTTTCATGTTATGAGAAACTGCTGTATGATCTTTCATACCAAAAAATGAAGCAAGTGTTGGCATTGAGTTTAGAGTTAAAGTTCTAGCTAGGTATATGGCAACTCTTCTTGCTTCAACTATGTTAATGGAGCGTTTTTTAGATTTTATATCGCTTGGTTTTATATTTAACTCTTTTGAAATTACTCTTATAATATCTTCAAGTGTTACGTTTTCGTGTTTTTCTTTTATTTGTTCTCTCATAACATTTTTTGCAAATTCAAGTGTTATCTCTTGACGCATTAATGATGCATAAGCGTTTAGATTTATGATAGCGCTTTCTATCTCTCTTATGTTATCGCCCATATTTGAAGCTATATAGTTGATGATTTCACTACTTAAGTTTACACCATCAAGTTCACATTTTTTCTTTATGATTGCTATCTTTGTCTCAAGTTCTGGATAAGATATATCAGCTATCAAACCCCATTCAAATCTTGTTTTTAGTCTATCTTCTAATCCATCAATCATCTTTGGAGGTTTGTCTGAAGTTAGTATAATCTGGCTTTTATTTGCATGTAACTCATTAAAAGTGTGAAAAAATTCTTCTTGAGTTTGTATCTTATTTGTTAAAAATTGAACATCATCAATGAGTAAAATATCGCAACTTCTGTATTTTTCTTTAAATCTGTCCATTGTTTGATTTCTAAGATTGTAAGTAAAATCGTTCATAAATTGCTCGGTTGTTGTATAAATCACGATTTTATTGTTTTTTGTTGCAAAATTTCCTATTGCTTGAACTAGGTGAGTTTTTCCAAGTCCCGTTGGCCCATAAATAAAAACAGGATTGTAAACAGCCCCTGGTTTACTAGCGACTGATTTTGCAGCAGTAAATGCAAACTTGTTTGACTCACCAACGACAAAGGTTTCAAAACTATATGAAGGGTTTAAAATGGTACTTTTAACACCTCTTTGCTTTTCAATACTCTCGATGGTTTGAATCTTTTTTGGTGTTGAAGAGCTGTTATTTAGTGCAAATTTTATGGCGTATTTTATGCCCGTTTTAACTTCAAAAAGGTGAGATAATTTTTGAGAATACTTTGTTTTTACCCAATTTAAAATCAAGATATTTGGTACATTAAAAACTGCTAGATTTGACTTTGACTCTTTTTCGTTAAAACTTAACTGTTTTATATATCTGTCGTATTCAAGTGTAGGAATCTCTTCTTTTAAAAGCTGTAAAACATCATCGGCTAACAAAAAAACTCCCTTAAGATTAATAAAAATATAGGCATTTATTGTATCCAAAAGTGGTTGAATTATATGTTAAACAAAACCTTGATACAATCCTTTGATGTTTATATATAAGGGCAAAAATTGATTATTTTAGGTATTGATCCAGGAAGTAAAAACTGCGGATACGCAATCATAGAAAAGAGTAATAATAAGACTTTTTTAAAAGAAGCTGGTCTTATAAAGATAAAATCTACAAACCTTCAAGAGCAGATAGTAGAACTTGTTGAAGGTATAGATATAATCTTTAAAAATAATACAATAGATGAAGTAGCCATTGAAGATATTTTCTTTGCATTTAACCCAAAAACCGTTTTAAAATTGGCACAATTTCGTGGGGCTTTAAGTCTAAAAATACTTCAAGTTTTTGGAAATTTTCACGAATATACTCCACTTCAAGTAAAAAAAGCAGTTACAGGGAAGGCAAAAGCCACAAAAGAGCAAGTATCTTTCATGGTAAAGAGGATTTTAAACATCAAACAAGAGATAAAACCACTAGACGTAACCGATGCTATAGCTATAGCACTAACTCACGCTCAAAGATTAAAAGCATAATTTTAGAGGATTAGGCAAAAGTATATAATTTTGTTCTAACACAAAATAACTCTTTTTGTGTAAAATTTCCAAAAGTTAATTTAAGAAAGGAAAAAAATGAAAGTAGTTTTAATCACTGGAGCAAGTAGAGGATTGGGTAAAAATATGGCTCTTCATCTATCAAAGAAGGGTTATCATATCTTATTTACTTACAAAAGTTCACAAAATGAGGCAAAAATCACTCAAAAAGAGATAGAAAAAAACGGTGTAAAGGCAGCATTTTTACAACTTGATACATCTGATATAAAAAACTTTGAAAGTTTCTCTTTACATGTAAAAGATATTTTAGAAAAAGAGTTTAAAATAGATAAACTCTACGCACTTATCAATAACGCAGGTATTGGCGTTTATGCTCCATTTGAAAGTGCTAGCGAAGAGGATTTTGACAAAGCATTTAACACAAATGTAAAAGGTGTATTTTTTCTAACACAAAAACTTCTGCCTTGTATACAAAATGGCGGAAAAATACTAAATGTCTCTTCTGGACTTGCTAGATTTACTTTGCCAAATTACTCTGCATACGCTGCAACAAAAGGAGCCATCGAAGTTTTAACAAGATATATGGCAAAAGAGTTAGCAAGTAGACAAATTAGAGTAAATGTAATTGCTCCTGGTGCTATTGAGACTGATTTTGGCGGTGGGGCTGTAAGAGATAACAAAGATGTAAATAGTTTTATTGCTTCTGTTGTAGCTCTTGGTCGTGCTGGACTTCCTGATGATATAGGAAGTGCTGTAAGTGCGATAATCTCAGATGATTTTAACTGGGTTACAGGAGAGAGGATAGAAGTATCGGGCGGAATGTGTCTGTAAAAACAACTATATAGATATTTAAAATTTAAAAATTATTTTTAGGAGATAACATGAAAGTAGTCTTAGTAACAGGCGGAAGTAGAGGAATAGGAAAAAACACAGTTTTAAATTTAGCCAAAAAAGGTTACAGTGTTATTTTTACGTATAATAGTGCAGTAAATGAAGCAAAAAACACAGCTAGTGAAGCTAAAAAATTTGGTGTAAAAGCAGCATATTTACAACTTAATACTTCAAGCATAAAAGGTTTTGATGAGTTTGTTTTACATGTAAAAGATACTTTGAAAAATGAGTTTAAAACAGATAAACTCTATGCACTTATAAACAACGCTGGAGTAGATACACAAGGAAGTTTTGAAAGTGTAACCGAAGAACAATATGACTTTGCTTTTAACACAAACGTAAAAGGTGTGTTTTTCATAACACAAAAACTTTTACCAATTATAAGTGATGGTGGAAAAATACTCAATGTCTCTTCTGGACTTACAAGAGTTATCATGTCAAACTTTTCAACATATTCTGCATCAAAAGGTGCGATTGAAGTGTTAACTAAATATCTTGCAAAAGAGTTAGCAAGTAGACAAATTAGAGTAAATGTAGTAGCCCCTGGTGCTGTTGAAACAGACATCGGTGGCGGTGTTATCAGAGATAACAAAGAAGTAAACGCTTATATGGCTTCTCTTGCTGCTTTAGGACGGGTTGGATTGCCTGATGATTTAGGAAGTGCTATAAGTGCCCTAATCTCCGATGACTTCAACTGGGTTACAGGAGAGAGGATAGAAGTATCAGGTGGAACGTGCTTATAAAAAAAGAGTTTGAAAAACTAACAAACGCAGTTTTAAAACACGTAAAAACTGAGGGAGTAAACGAGACTTTAATCCCTCAGATTAGAATTTTTAAATCTACATGTAAAAACGTTTTAACTCACACTATTTATGACTCTTCTATATTGATAATCTTGCAAGGCTCAAAAAAGGTTAAGATTGGCAATTTAACGCTTGTTTACGATGAAAAAAGTTATCTTATATCTTCGCTAAATCTTCCAATGGAAGGAGAAATTTTAAAAGCATCAAACGAGAAACCTTTTTTGTCGCTACTTATATCTTTTAACTTGGATGATATGTATAGTATCTTAAAAAAACGTTACGAAAACTATAAAAATGTTGATACATGTATAAAAACATTCTCAGTTGATGAAGAGATGTTTGAGATAACAAAAAGAGTGGTAAAACTCCTAGAAAAAGAGGAGTTTGAAGCAAACTATATAGCTCCTTTACTCATAAAAGAGTTGATTTTCAAAATTAGTAAGAATAGCTCCATTTTTCAATTTTTTACAAAAAACTCAAATGCTAGAAAAATTCAAAAAACGATAAATTTCATAAATGACAATCTAAATGAAAAAATAAACATAAATGACTTAGCACAAAGTGTGAGTTTAAGTCCTGCTTCATACTTTAAATATTTTAAAATTATGACAAATCTAACACCAATTCAGTATCAAAAAACAAAAAGACTCCATTTAGCTCATGAAATGATAAAAAATGATGAAAAAACTATCGGAGATATAGCTTTTAGCCTTGGTTATGAGAGCCAATCACAATTTTCTAGAGAGTATAAAAGACTGTTTGGAAACAGTGCAAAATTCACATTAAGAAATTAGACTAAATAACGTGTTTTAGGGCTTTATTTGATGTGAATAACTTTTACATGTAAAGATGTGAAAATGTGAATAAGTATCTATTTTGTAACCAATTTTTTTATTTACAATAACTATGTAAGCATTTTTTGGATAGAATAAGCCCCTTATTTTTTACAAGGTTAGGAGAAAACCATTGAATCTGATCCGAAACATTGCAGTTATTGCACACGTTGACCACGGAAAAACTACACTAGTAGATGAACTTTTAAAACAATCTGGAACATTTTCTGAACACGAAACAACAAGTGAACGTATGATGGATAGTAATGATATTGAAAGAGAAAGAGGCATTACGATTCTTTCAAAAAATACTTCAATAAATTACAAAGAGTATAAAATCAACATCATAGACACTCCAGGCCACGCCGATTTTGGTGGGGAAGTTGAGCGTGTTTTAAAAATGGTAGATGGAGTTTTGCTTTTAGTTGATGCCCAAGAAGGAGTTATGCCTCAAACAAAGTTCGTTGTTAAAAAAGCACTTGCTCTTGGCATTAGACCAATCGTTGTTATAAACAAGATAGACAAACCAGCAGCTGACCC
Source organism: Campylobacteraceae bacterium (assembly GCA_047974135.1). Taxonomy (GTDB): domain Bacteria; phylum Campylobacterota; class Campylobacteria; order Campylobacterales; family Campylobacteraceae; genus JAIRQK01. The sequence goes on from JBKECC010000010.1 coordinate 5,738, forward strand.
TGAGCGCGTTGTAAACGAGATATTTGACCTATTTGTTGCGCTTGATGCAAATGATGAACAACTTGAATTCCCTATAATTTATGCAGCAGCACGCGATGGTTATGCAAAGAAAAATATGAGCGATGAAAACAAAAACTTAGAGCCACTTTTTGAAGAGATTGTAAGCCACGTTCCAGCTCCAAGCGGAAATGATGAAAACCCAGTTCAAATCCAAGTTTTTACTCTTGATTATGACAACTATGTTGGAAAGATAGGAATCGCTAGAGTTTTCAACGGAACAATCAAAAAAAATCAAAACGTTATGTTAGCAAAAGCAAGTGGTGAGAGAATCACTGGGCGAATTTCAAAACTTATAGGCTTTAAAGGCTTAAACAGACTTGACATAAATGAAGCCGGATCTGGAGACATCATAGCGATAGCAGGATTTGAAGCGCTTGATGTTGGAGACAGTATCGTTGATCCAGCAAATCCTATCCCACTTGAAGCGTTGCACATCGAAGAGCCAACACTTTCAGTTGTTTTTGCAGTAAACGACTCTCCTCTTGCTGGGTTAGAGGGAAAATATGTAACTTCAAATAAATTAACAGAGAGATTAGAAAACGAAGTAAAAACAAATATAGCTATGCGTTTTGAGGGAATTGGCGAAGGAAAGTTCAAAGTTTCAGGCCGTGGAGAATTACAAATAACAATCTTGGCTGAAAATATGAGAAGAGAGGGCTTTGAGTTTGCTCTTGGACGACCAGAAGTTATCACAAAAGTTGAAAATGGTGTAAAACTAGAGCCATTTGAACACTTAGTTATCGACGCTCCAGATGATTGTACGGGTGCAGTTATAGAAAAACTTGGAAAAAGAAAAGCTGAAATGACAACGATGAACCCAACTGGAGATGGACAAACAAGAATGGAGTTTGAAATCCCAGCTCGTGGACTTATTGGATTTAGAAGCCAATTTTTAACAGATACAAAAGGCGAGGGCGTTATGAACCACTCGTTTTTAGAATTCCGTCCATTTTCTGGCTCAGTTGAACACAGAATGAATGGTGCGCTTGTTTCTATGGAAGATGGCGTTGCACTTGGATATTCACTTTGGAACTTGCAAGAGAGAGGTATTTTGTTTATCGAACCACAAACAAAAGTTTATGTTGGTATGATCATAGGTGAACATTCACGTACAAATGACTTAGATGTAAACCCTATTAAAGGAAAACAGTTAACAAACGTAAGAGCAAGTGGAAGCGATGATGCTATAAAACTTGTTCCTCCTAGAAGATTAAACTTAGAGCGTGCGTTAGAGTGGATTGAAGATGATGAACTTGTAGAAGTTACTCCAAAAAATGTTCGTGTTAGAAAAAGATATCTTGATCCAACTCAAAGAAAAAGAATGTCTAAAAAAGACTAAAAATGAAGATAATTATCATAACTTTAGCTATTTTAATAATTGCTATAGTTATGATGTACAATTTTCTTGTAAGAAAGAAAAACCAAGTAGATAACATTTACTCAAATGTTGAAGTTATCTTAAAAAAACGATACGACTTGTTACCAAATCTTTTTCGTGTGACTGAAGCCATCATGAAACACGAAAGAGCTCTTTTTAGTGAAGTTGCCTCTTTAAGAAGTGAAGCCCTAAATGCTAAAGATACAGATTTAAAGCTAAAACTTGACTCCAAACTCTCAAATCCACTAAACGGCATTTTAGTAGCCATAGAAAATTACCCCGAACTTAAATCAAATAAAAATGTTTTACACCTTCAAGCTTCTTTGGTTGAGATAGAGGAGCAGATAAGTGCAGCAAGAAGGGCTTACAATCAAAGCGTAACTGACTACAACAACGCCATAGAGATGATACCAACAAATATACTAGCTAAGTTTTTAGGATACAAACAAAGAGATTTATACCAAGCACCAAGCGTTATTTTAACTACACAAGCAAAAGATTTACTCAAAAAATAGATAAAATTCTTTACATGTAAAAGGTTTTTATACAAAAGGGGCGAAATTTGAAAACCATAGAAGAATTTGAAGAGTTTTATAACGAAAAGATAAAAGAAAATCTCCAGACAAAAGACAAGGAAAAAATAGCAAAAGAAAAAACATACAAAATATATTTTTATATATTTGTCGCTATTTTGGGGCTTTTTTTTGCTACATTGTCAGTTTTTCATTTTGAATATACGGCACTTTTTATCATTTCTTTTTTATTTATCTCATTTATTGGCAAACATTTTTTTAAAAGTCTTGCAAAAAAGCCATTTTTGCCTATTTATAAAGAGGCTTTAATAAAAGAGATAGTTGGTTTTATAGATGAAAAATTAGAATATTTTCCAGAAAAACATATATCAAAAGATATTTTTGACAAGTCAAGTTTCAACACTGTTTACGATACATACACAGGAGATGATTTAGTCGTTGGAAATATCAATGGAGTTGATATAGAGTTTAGTGAGATAAAAACAGAGAGAGAAGAACAAAAGGACGACAAAAAGGTTACTTATGTTTTTCATGGGGTATTTTTTGTAGCAAACTTTTATAAAAATATGGAAGGAAGTGTAAAGATTTCTCCAAACAATGCACTAAGAACTTTTTTTAGTTCTATTTTAAATGTGAAACATAAAAAAGCAAATATGGATTTGCCAGAGTTTGAGAAGCATTTTGATGTTTACGCATCTGATCAAATTTTGGCAAGATACATTCTTTCGCATTCATTTATGGAGCGAGTAATGGTGGTTTATAAAAATTTAAAAAGGCCACTTTTTATAAATATAATAGATGGAAAAATATATATTTTAGCAAAATATGATACTACACTTTTTGAATTTGTTGGAGACAAAATGGACGATATAAAAATAGCAAAAGAGTATTTTTATATAATGAGTTCGTTTATAAACATTGCAGAGATTTTGAAGCTTGATTTGGATATTTTTAAAAAGTAAAAATTAAAGGGTGCTTGTGAGAAAGATTATATGGATATTGTTGATTGGAGTTTTACCAATGTTTGCAAATGTAGAACAAACAGACAAATATAAAGAACAAAAAGAGTTTGTTATAAACTTGTATGAAAACTTTTTAAAAGGCGATGTTGATGCGTATGTTAACTCTTTTGATTTTTTAAATCATGAAGAGTTGGCAAGTGCTAGCAAAGAGGAAAAAGAGGTTTTTATAAAAGAGTTTAAAAAACAAATGCTTGACAATTACAAAAAATACTACAACTTTCCAAGAGTAAAAAACAGCAAGATAATAGATGCAAGCGCTAACGAATACAATGAAAACAGAATCGATGTTATACTTAAAATAGTTGATGGAAACCAAAACGAGGCAAACGAGATTATAAAACTTGAGAGAGTTAAAGGCAAATGGAGACAAAAGTTTAGTATATTTTGATGATGAAAAAAACTGTTATACATACGGCTCTATCTCATGAAGCAAAGCCAATCATACAGCATTTTAATCTTACATGTAAAGATACAAAACCGTATAATATTTATGAAAATGAAGATATGGTTTTGGTTGTGTCTGGTATTGGTGCTAAAAATACAAAAGAGGCGTTAAGTTTTGTTGTAAATCTATACAAAGCAGAAGTTTTTATAAATTTTGGAGTGGCTGGTTGCAAGGATGAAAACATAAAAAAAGGTACACTTTTTTGCACAACGCATAAAGATTTGGACTTGCCATTTGCCACAATTACACAGAATGAAATTGCGTTTACATGTAAAGAAGATTTAAACACGCTTTTGGTTGACATGGAAAGCTCAACATTTTTAGAAAGTATTCCAAAAGAGGCAACAAAATATATTTTTAAAGTAGTTAGTGATTATTGTGAAGATAAAATTCCAAGTAAAAACGAGTTAAATCATTGGATAAAAGATAGTCTAAAAAAGTGGGAAAAGTATGCAAGATAACGAGGTTGTAAGTAGGGATGAGCACTTTTTAAACGCTATCAAAAATACGCCATTTTTATCTTTACATGTAAACACAAAAGAGTTTATAAAAGAGATGGCTTTTAGCTATCATTTAAGCCACTCGCAAATAATAAATATTGTAACTATCGCCATAGATTTAGAGATGTGGGGTGAGGATATAAAAGCTCTTTGGGAAAACAAAGAAAGCAAAAAAGAGGCTATTTCAAGGTTAGAGAAAAAGTATGAAACGTTGAAAAACACGCCAAAAAGTTATAAAAATTTTTCCGTAAAACCAAAAAAAGAAAATTACACTATAAAAAATGTTGAAAAATCATCTTTTGGTTTTGGCTCTTGCCCTGTTGCATCTCCTAAAACTAGATGTTGCAACCTTTTGACTTTGGATGTTTTTGAAGGTTGCGGATTTGGTTGTTCATACTGTTCTATACAATCATTTTATAGTAACGGTGAAATCACAAAAGATGCAAACTTCAAAGAGAAACTTTTTGGCTTACAGATAGACAAAGAGAAGATTTATCACATAGGAACAGGGCAGAGTTCTGATTCACTCATGTTTGGAAACAAAGATGGAGTTTTGGAAACTCTTATAGAGTTTGCAAGACAAAATAAAAACGTGATTTTAGAGTTTAAAAGTAAGTCAAACAATGTAAAATTTTTGCTTGAAAACGAGTTACCAAAAAATATAATTTGTACATTTTCCCTTAACCCGCAAAGCATTATAGACAATGAAGAGCATTTTGCGGCAAGCCTTGATGAGCGTATAAACTCGGCGAGAAAACTTGCTGATTGTGGCATTTTGGTAGGGTTTCACTTTCATCCGATGGTTGTATTTGAAGGATATGAGGATGAATACTCTCAAATCGCTACAAAATTATTAGATACTTTTAAACCAAGTGAAGTTGTGCTTATCTCGATGGGAACGCTTACCTTCATAAAACCGGTTTTGAAAAAGATAAGAGAAAGAGCAGACAAAAGTAAAATCTTGCAAATGCCGTTTACGGAAGCTAGCGGAAAGTTTTCTTACCCGATAAGCGTAAAGAAGGAAATGTTTAAAATGCTCTATAATGCGTTTGAGCCTTGGCATAAAAAAGTGTTTTTTTATATGTGCATGGAGGATGTGAGTTTGTGGAGTGAAGTTTTTGGAAGAGAATACAAAAACAATGAAGAGTTTGAAGAGGCGATGAAAAAAGCGTATATAGAAAAAATCACAAAGGTTGATTTATGAAAAAAGTGTTACTCAGCGGAGCAAGTAGCGGTATTGGGCTTGCTATAAAAGAGCTTTTAGGAAAAAGTGGATTTGAAGTTTTTAGTGTTGGAAGAAAAGAAGCAGACATAACTTGCGACTTTAATGACTTAAAAACTTTAGAAGAAAAAACCAAAAAATGGCTAAAAGAAAATGATGTAGATGTACTCATAAACTGTGCTGGAGTTGGACTTTTTGAACCTCATGAATGTGTAAGTTTGGCTCAAATTCAAAACCTTGTAAATGTAAACCTCACAGCTCCTATTTTACTCTCAAATCTTTGTTTGCGAAGTCTTGTAAAAACAAAAGGACATATCATAAACATCTCATCAGTTGAAGCTACAAAACACTCAAAATACTCAGCACTCTACACTGCAACAAAAAGTGGACTTAGAGACTTTAGTCTATCTTTGTTTGAAGAGGTTAGAAAAAATGGTGTAAAAGTAACTTCTATAAATCCAGACATGACAAAAACACCATTTTTTGATGATTTGAAGTTTGAACCAAGTGATGAAGAGGGTACATTTTTAGAAGCCGAAACTATAGCTGGGGCTGTGTTTGATGTTTTACATGTAAAAGGCGTTGTAACTGATTACACCATACGCCCACAAAAAGTTGGGATAAAAAGAAAATAGATTTGAGCGTAAACCTATTTTAGTTTCATCTTTTTAAGATAATCGATGATGACAGGAGCATTGTCTTTTCTGCAAATAAGTTCTGTTTTTATCTTATTGTTTAACTCATCAACTTTTGTAAAATTAACCAGATTTGTATAACCAAACATATCAACAACCTTCTTTGCTATAAGCGCTTTTCCCATTCCAGACTTAACGCAAGCAAGCATCAGAGCGTAACTCTCTATAACCATTTTCTTAAAATCATCGTTTTCATTTTCTCTATAGTATTTTGCAAAATAGTCGTAGTTTATACTCTGTTCTCGGTATGCAAAAAGAGTATTTTGGGATTTTACATCTTTTGATTCTATGATATATAGGTCATCATCAAATGAGCGAATTATTTCTATGTTTTTATCGCTTGGATTGCCGCTTATAAAAGCTATGTCTAGCTTATAATCAAGCAGTTTTTCTATTATGTTTGGAGTGCTATTTACATACAGTTCTATCTCAAGTTCAGGAAAATCTTTTTTCAACTTTTCTATAAATGGGAGTAGTCTTAGCATCGCATTTACTTGACTTGTGCCAATTTTTAAATTTGTCTGTGCTGAGACGTTGCGTATCTTAAAAGATAACTCATCTATCTTTTTTACAATCTCTACGGCATTTGGATATAGCCTCTCTCCCTCCTTTGTTAAAACTACTCCTTTTGGCGTTCTGTGAAAAAGCGAAAACGCAAGATCTTTTTCGAGTTGTTTGATGCGAAGTGTTACATTTGCTTGTGTAAATCCAAGTTGTGTTGCTCCAAGAGAGATGCTTTTTTGTTGAGCAACTGCCACAAATACTTTAAGTAGTGAAGAATCCATATAACTTCCTAATATGATATATATAATTTAGAATTATATCATAATAAGTAATAATATTACTATTTATTATATAATATATAATTATACATTATTTGACATATCATAATGTTTTATTATACTATTCGCTTTAAAGTTTTAATTAACTTAAATTTTAAGGAGAAAAAAAGAATGTCAATCAATTCTTTATTGAATGTTTGCAAAGACAATGTTGACCTTGGAAAATTACTAGTGAGGATAACAGTAGCAGTTATGATGTTACCTCACGGTATTACCAAGCTACCATTTTTTTGGGGACTTTCTCAGGCATCAGGAACACTTGTAAAATCTGGACTTCCAGGAAGTTTGGCTTTTACCGCTTATATAGGTGAGATAATTGGGCCACTTCTTATTTTAATAGGCTACAAAGCAAAGTTTGGTGCAGTTCTTGTAATTATTACGATGGTTTTTGCAATCATTCTTACAAGTGGTACAAGTTTGTTTGGACTTGACGCCTATGGTGGGTTTAAAGGCGAGAAACAGCTTTTATATATAGTTGCATCATTTGCAATCATATATCTTGGTTCTGGAAAATATTCTCTAGAAAAATAAACAAACTATTTGGTTTAAACCAAATAGTATTTAAAAAAACAAGGAGACGACTATGTTTGTCAAAAAGTGTATTTTTGCGTTAATTATTATGTTTATTGGTGGTGCAAGCTTGCATGCAGAATCTTGGGATAAATCAGAAATAACAGAGTATAAAGCAGGTGAAAACTTGTTTATAGTTGGAGATAGGGCATACTCTTATTATTATATAACAGATGAGGGAGTAATCGTTATAGACCCAATGAATTCTAAAATAGCAAATGCAATGATGAGTTTTATCAAAAAAAGAACAAATAAACCTGTAAAATATGTTTTCTATAGTCATAATCACTGGGATCATATTAGTGGAGGAAAGGTTTTTAAAGACCAAGGAGCTACTTTTATAGCTCATGAAGAAGTTGCAAAAAATATAGCTCCTGGAAGAGATGATGTAGTAATGCCAGATTTAACATGGACTGGGCACAATACTACATTTAAATTTGGTGGAAAAACTATAGAGTTACACACATTTATGGAAAAAGATCATGGAGAAGGAAATACACAATTTTATTTTCCAGAATATGATGGGTTGCTTGTAGCAGATTTAGTAGCGCCAGAAAGAGTTTTATTTGCATATATGCCAGACGCTAAACCACAAAATTGGCTAAAACATCTATATGAAATTAAAAAATGGAAATTTACAACTCTATATATGACGCATGTTAGACCGGTTGGTACAAGAGCAGATTTAGATAATCAAATAGCATATTATGAAGACTTATATAAATTGGTCGATACAACTTTAAAAGAGGGCAAGGTAAAACCTTTTGACATGGCTACAACTTTAAAAATGCCACAATGGGAACACTTACTATTTTATAAAGAATGGCTAGGTATGAACATTTGGAGAATATATATGGAAAAGAACTTCGGACAATAATTTTAAAAAACTCTCCTGATTTAAAATAGATGACCAAATTGTTCAAAAAGGCAATTTGGTCTTTTTTTTAATATTGAAAAATAAAAATTACCCATTTAAATTTCTTCTATTATATAATTGGATACTGCTTTTACATGTAAACAAATATTGATGTCAATTTTGATGAAAGATTAAAAAGGTAAAAGGCTTACACAGGTTTTATGTGCAAACCTTTTACATGTAAAGTAAGGAGGATTACTTTTTCTCTAATAACTCTTCTTGTGTTGCCTTTGTTATACAAAATGGTAATAAAAATTTAGGCATCAACCCTTTGCTTATCAAATAACGATCCAGTGAAAATTTTCCTGCTCCATAAATCATGAAAGAACCAAAGAAAACGATAAGTAAAGCGACATATTCCCAACCGCCACGACCGATTTGATCACTGATTGCTCTGCTTGACCAAGTATAGCCGTTTAGGTGGTGTTGTCCAAAAGAGTTTGCAACAAAAATATACACAACGCCCAATGCACCAGCAAAACGAGTAAATAGACCCATGCCGATACCAATGGCAATCAACAACTCTGTGCATCCAGCAAGGACTACAAAAAATGATGTATTGTCTGCTAAGCCGTATTTTGTAAAAACACTAACAAGAATGCCAAACCATTGATCACCTGCAAATAGTTTTTCAACAAAGTGGCCTGTTTCGTTAAAACCGAAAAAAATACGTAAAAATGCCATTTGCCAAATCAACAATGATAAAGCGCCATCACCTTTATAGTTTTTAGTATCGTGATTCATTGTGTCAAAAAACTGTATCACGTATGCAATTGCACCAAAAGCAGCAACATAAACGATTGGCCATACTTTAGTCATATAAGCAACATCCCATGCAGCTAAATATGGTAAAAGTGAAACTAAAAAACCAACTGTATAGTTTTTTGGCGCAACAAAGGTATATACCAAAAATGAAATACCAAACAATATAACACAAGTATATGCAGACCAATCTGGCAATGCATGTGAGATAAAGCCATGATACACGGCAAATGCAAAAGAAAGCAAAATTAACCCAGAAATAACCACAAAAGGTATATGCGCAGGCTTAATGTACAATCTCTCTTCAAGAGATTTTGCTGAAACACTGTAACTCATACAGACTTCTCCTTAACTAAAAAATTTATTTTTTTATGAGAAGAATCATATAAAATGAAGGTGTCAAAAATTTGTCAAATTTGAAAATGCACACCATTTTTTGTCACAAAAAATAGGTTATAATTCTTTAAAAAAGGAAACATTTGTGGTAATCTTTAAACGACTTTTAGTTATTTTTTGTTTATGTCAAAGTGTTTTGTATGCTTCATATAAAGAAGTTTTATTGATTCACTCTTATCACAAAGGTTCCAAGTGGGTAGATGATGTCTCAAGAGGAATCGAGGATGTTTTTGCCCCTTTTGATGAGTACCATGTAACTATAGAATATATGGATATGAAAAAAAATGAAGATGAACTTTATGTAAAGCAACTCTATACTCTTTTGGATTCAAAGCTAACACACAAGCGTTACGATGCAGTTATTGCTGTTGACAATGACGCTGCAGAATTTGTGCTAAAAAACAGAGATAAATTTTTTCGTGATATTCCCATCATTTTTTCTGGTATTGAAGAGATAAATCCTCGCATTGATATCAAACTTGCCAACCAAGAAAAAATCCCTATAGTGTATGAGAGTAAAGAGATTGCTGTAAATATGGAGTTTCTTCAAACTATGATTCCTGATGTGAAAAATGTTTATATTATTAGTGATTCTTCAAAAGATATGGTGCAAATCAATCGTGTGTTTGAACAAGAGGCAAAAAAGCTTGAAGCAAAAGGTATTCACACTACACTAAATTTTAATGGTCACTTAGAGCAAATCGCTACAGATATTTCAAATCTACCTCCTAAAAGTGTTGTTTTACTTGGAACACTCCAACTGGACAATCTTGGCAATTATATACCATACTATAAAACAAGTGAACTTATAGGATACTCACTAGCACCCGTTTTTACTATAAGTGATGCGATGCTATCTAAAGGTGTTGTTGGAGGATATGTGTACCGTGGATATACAAACGGTGTTGACGCAGCTAAACTCGCATTAGATTATTTTAATGGCAACTTCGTAAATCCTTTAGAGCATATCGTTGTGCCTTCTGAATGGATTTTTGATTATGAAGTCATGAAAAAATACAACCTTGACTTTTCAAGAATACCAAAAGATGCCACTATGATTAACACGCCGGAGAGTTTTTTCGATAAACATAGAAAACTTATAGACAATGCTTTTATCGCATTTCCATTTATTTTGTTTTCATTATTTATAGCCATCATGTATATCTATTCACTTTATAAAAACGAAAAAAAGTTAGAGACAAGACGCTATTGGGAGCAAGTTCTTTTAAACAACATGAATAGCGCTCTTTTTTGGATAGATAAAAAAGGCATCATTAAGGGTTGCAATGAATCATTTTGTGTCTTTTTGGGCTTGCCTTTGGGTGAGATTATTTATAAAAATCTAAATGAAGTTTTTAATCAGTGTCCATCCATAGAAGAACTTTTTAGCTTAGAAAATATAGAGTTTTCCACCAATGAAAAGGTGTATCTTTTAAGAAGTCAACAATTTTTAGATACACAAGAAAAAAATAGTGGAATTGTGTGTGTTATCACAGATATTACAACTTCAAAACAGTTAGAAATATATATGCAACTTAATATTCAACAGTCAAAACTAGCAGAGATAGGGGAAATGTTTTCTGCTATTGTTCATCAATGGAAAGTTCCTTTGGTTGAACTCTCAGCGGTGGCACATAAAATGCACTATTATGATCAAGAAAAAAAGTTAACAAGCGAGGATATACAAAAATTTTACGATATCATCATGCAACAAACAATCTACATGAGTGAAACGATTGACGGCTTTCGTGATTTTATAAGACCAAGTAACGAGGTAAAATCTTTTAATCTTCAAGCAATTTTTCACGATATATTTACACTTTTATCTTACTCTTTGAAACATCACAATATAAAAATATCGTGTGATAACAATAAAGAGATAATACTGCTTGGTTATCCAAACGAGCTAAAACAAGTGTTTGTGAATCTTATAAACAATTCAAAAGATGCCATTTTAGAAGCAAGAGAAGAGGGTAAAACAGAAGCTGGTAATATAAAAATCGATATAAAACAAGATGCTGATTTTGTGCAAATATACATAAATGATGATGGAATAGGTTTAAATAAAAACACACAAGAGAAGCTTTTTCAACCATTTTTTTCTACAAAACAAAAAGGCGATGGTTTTGGACTGTATATGACAAAATTGATTATAGAAAATAAAATGCATGGAACAATTTTTCTCCAAGCAAAACAAGAAGGTGGTGCATGCGCTAAAATCACGCTTCCTTTAGATAAAAAGGTGGATGAGATATGAAGATTTTACTACTTGAAGACAATGTAAGTTTAGCTGAAATAATCAAAGAGATGTTAGAGAAAAAAGGTCACAATATAGACTGGTTTGAAGATGGTGAAAAAGCACTATTTGCCATTACTGATGGTTATGATTGTTTTATTTTAGATGTTCAAGTACCAAATATGGATGGTATCTCTTTACTAAAAGAGATACGAGAGCGAGAAAAAAAGACACCTATTTTAATCATAAGTGCCAATACGGAATTAGAAATCATTCAAAAGGCATATGTCGCTGGATGTCAAGATTTTTTAAAAAAGCCGTTTTACATGTACGAATTAGAAAAGAAGATAGATTTGCTCTTTCCAAGCATGGAGCGCATTTTGCTTGATGAGGGTTACACGTTTTCCCTAAAAGATGAAGTTTTATACACTAAGGAGAACAAACCAATAGAGTTAACGCTAAAAGAGCGTCGTTTTTTAGTGCTTCTTGCCAAAACTCCAAATATTGCCGTGTCAAATGATTTGATTGAGCAGTATGTGTGGGAAGGAAGAGAGGCGAGCATCCTTGGGCTTCGTGGGCTTGTAAAACGACTTCGTAAGAAGATGAGTGAAAAGAGTATAAAAACACAAGCCTATGCTTATAAACTTGTCACAAGAGACCCGTTTTAAACCAAGTTTTGCAAAGTATTGTTTAAAATACCAACGAAGCTATAAATGTTTTACATGTAAAAGGCGTTGTAACTGACTACACGATAAGATGCCAAAAAGTTGGAATTAAGAGGAAGTAAGCATCAAATAATACATTAATTATTTAAAATTTTTTTTATATGTTCTATAAAATTATTTTTTTCTTTTAAATTGCTATCGTCTTTGTTTACTATAAAACTAATAATTTTATTTTTGATATCATTTTCTAAAAAATTTTTATCCGATATTAGTTTTAAAAATTTTCTAAAAGAATTTTTAATTTCATTAGACAAGCCCAATTTAATCTCGATATTTTTGATGAGATCACTTAGAATAATAGGAGAAAAAGCTTGTTCAAAAAATTTTTCAAAGGCTTTATTGTTTTTTTCAAGGTATTCAATGACAATATATTCAACATTTTTTATAGGAAGAAAACAATGTTCATAAGACATATTAAATTTTTTTGTTTTTTTTAAATCCTCTTTTGACACATCTCCATCAAAAACTGCTAAAATATTTGCGCTACCAAAAATTTTTTGTTTAGAGTTTATGTCTGTTATTTCTGCAACCTTGTCTTTCCCACCAATAGGAAGAATTTTATAAAGCATTTTATCCAGATCAAAATTATTAATAACTTCTTTAATAAATAGTTCCGCCAATTCATCCTCAACTAAAATTATTTTATCATATCTACACATTTTATATAATTTTGCTTCAACATAGGCTGGATATATAGGTGAATAAAAAACACTGTTGCCTGCAGAATCCGTGTCTAAATAATGTATATTTTCGGCTTCTATCTGATCTATAATGTGTATCGAAGGTGTTGCTAAAATAATTATAAGATTAAACTCTTTTTTAAATTGTAATAATTTTTCAATTAATCTTTTTTGAGCAAGTGGATAGAGAGAAATTTCAATTTCATCAATGATAATAATGCTTGGTTTATCACTTTTATTTTTTATTATTTTTGATAAAAAAGAAAGTACTGATATTAAAAAGTATTCACCGGTACTCAATAAAAAATCTTTAATATACCCATCGCTGGTTTTTAACGCATAAAATGTATAATTATGGTCTTTGATTTGTAAGTTATGGTCTTTTTTTCTGCGTAATGCAAATATTTTTTTCAAATTATTAAATTTAGAATTTTTTGTATCAGAAAGAATATAGTTCATATTGTTAATAATAAACTTATCCGCATCATCTATTTTGTCAGTATTTTCTACTTCAATATTTCTCATATTGTAATCAATTTTTTTAAATCTGTTTCCATTGAGCACGGATGACTCAAAAAAACCATTTAATTTATCCAAAGAATAAGTTTCAAGTGGTCTCCAACTTGGATCTTTTATAAATGTATAGTTATTGTTTTCATCGTTTGTTGTAATTGTGTATGTAATTTTACTTTTTTCAAAACCTTTGCCTAAAAATTCTCTAGATAATATTGATGGTTGAACTAATTTTGCTAAAGATGTAATAAATGTAGATTTTCCGCAACCATTTTCTCCAATTATTGCATAAATTCCAGATTTGTATTGAAAATTCCATTCTAAATTTAGTGTTTTGTATATGGATAGATATTGTTTGTGAATTTTTTTTGCTGTTTGGATTGCTATCTACGCCCGTTATAATATAATTTGCTAATCTTTCTGCTAGTTGTAAACTTATGCTTGATGTTAATTTAATATCAATTCCAAGAGCAATTGCTTTCTCAATTACGTCTTTACTTTTTAATCCAAGTTCTTTGGCTATATCACTTATTTTAACTTTATCAACCATATTTATTCATCCAATTAAAATGTTTTATAAAATTGTTATAATATTATTAAAAATAAAATTTTGCAATATTTTCAAGAAATAAAACAAAAGACATAGCCATCATTTTAGTCGTGTTTGATATTTTACATGTAAAAGACGTTGTAGCTGACTATACGATAAGATGCCAAAAAGTTAGTATTAAGAAAAAATAAGAAGACTGTTTTATTTATTTACATGTAAACCAAATAAAAATTTTATTTCACAAAAGATATAATCATCCTTGCTAAAAATTTAGCCAAACTAAAACAAGGTACTTTATGAAAGATACTGCTCACAAGAGAAGGATACTGGGTTCTCAAGATTACAAAACGCTTTCACTTTCTGCTCTTGGAGGAGCTTTAGAATTTTACGATTTCATCATCTTTGCATTTTTTTCTGTTGTTATTTCAAAACTATTTTTTCCACCTGATATGCCTTTGTGGCTTAGTCAACTTCAAACATTTGGAATTTTTGCTGCTGGTTATTTGGTTCGTCCATTTGGCGGCATTGTGATGGCTCACTTTGGAGACTTGATAGGCAGAAAAAAGATGTTCACACTTAGTATATTTTTGATGGCATTGCCAACTTTGCTTATAGGTTTTTTGCCTACATATTCAAGCTTTTTAGGTTATGGCGCACCTATACTTTTACTACTTTTTCGCGTTTGTCAAGGTTTAGCAGTTGGCGGAGAAGTGCCTGGAGCTTGGACTTTTGTATCTGAACATGTACCAAAAGATAGAGTAGGGATTGCTTGTGGTATTTTAACAGCTGGACTTAGTCTTGGTATATTTTTAGGTTCACTCGTGTTTCTTATCATGAATAGCTCTTTAACAACTGAAGAGATGAATGCTTGGGGATGGAGAGTTCCTTTTATAGTTGGCGGTATCTTTGGTTTTATAGCTATGTATTTAAGACATTTTTTACAAGAGACACCTATCTTTATAGAGATGCAAAAAAGAAAAGAGAAAGAGACGAAAAAGAAGTTACCAGTTTTGACCGTTCTCTCGCAGTTTCTTCCACAAGTTACTCTTTCTATGCTTTTGACATGGGTACTTTCAGCTGGAATCATGATAATGTTCATAGTTTCACATACATATCTTGGAGAAAAAGGTTTTGGCTTTGCAAATACAAACATAGCAGATGCAAAACTCATAGGAACAGTTGGACTTATGCTTGGTTGTATTATTTACGGTCTTTTAGCAGATAGATTTCCTATCGGGAAAATCATAACGGGGGGTTGTTTTATAGCAACACTTTCACTAATAGCGTTTTTTTCACTACTAGATAATTCAAACATAACATCATTTTATGTGCTTTATTTTATAGCTGGAACTTGTGTTGGCGTTGTTGGTTGCTTTGCTGTTTATATGGTAAGAGCCTTCATTGCTGAAGTTAGATATAGTGGCGTGTCGTTTTCGTTTAATGTTGCTTACGCTATTGCTGGTGGATTAACATCCATCTTTATACCTTTTTTATCAACCGTTTTTAGCAAATATGCTTCTGGTTTTTACGTCATATCTTTGTTTATCATAGGCATTTTGGTTGGTCTTTATATAACGCTTAGCAATCAAGAAAAAAAGTTTGCTACAGATATTTAATTTTTAACTACTCTTACATGTAAAACCTTTTACATGTAAGAAAATCCCTCAATGCAGTCTTTTTAACCATAGTTTTTATAAAAAAAGTAATATAATTTTGGAAGTTTATATATTACAAAGGCAGTAAACATGCATGCAATTCACAAGTTATTGGCAAAAAAGGCAGGCAAAAAAGAGGTTAGTGTTGGTGAGATTGTAAACTGCACAGTCGACATAGCAGGCATCAACGATTTATACTTGCAAACCGTTCGCTCTTTTTATGAGATGGGAGGCAAAAAGGTGCATTCTCCACAAAATGTTGTTATGTTTTTAGACCACTATGCTCCTGCTTCAACCATAATGCAAGCAGAAAATCAAAAGCAATTTCGAGAGTTTTGTAAAACTCAAAATATAGATAAACTCATGGATATAAACGAAGGAGTTTGCCATCAAGTTTTAGCTGACTATGGTTTAGCACACCCTGGCGAAATCGTAGTTATAACAGACTCACACACAACAACTCACGGAGCTTTTGGAGCTTTTGGCACAGGAGTTGGAGCGACTGATTTGGCTATCATCCTAGCAACTGGAAAGCTTTGGTTTAGAGTTCCTGAAGTTGTGAAGATAAACTTTGAAGGAAAACTGCCAAAAGGTGTTTATGCAAAAGATATGATTCTTTATGCTATTGGAAAACTAAAAGCAGATTTTGCTGTTTATAAAGCTGTTGAGTTTAGTGGAAGCGCTTTGCAACACTTAAATATATCAGAAAGAATGGCACTTTGTAACATGAGTACAGAGATGGGTGCAAAAACAAGTTACATCAAACCAGACAGTATAACTTTAAAGTTTTTAGAGAAAAATGTAACAAGAGAGTATGAGATATATGAAACAGATAAAGATTTTAAATATAGCGATGAGGTAACCTTTGATGTGAGTAAGCTTCAAGCACAACTTTCAGCTCCTTCAAGTGTTGACAATGTTCATGATTTAAGTAAGTTTGTTGGCACAAAGATAAACCAAGCGTATCTTGGTTCATGTACTGGCGGAAGAGTCGAAGACATAGGCATAGCTGCAAAAGTTTTAAAGGGTAAAAAAGTCTCAAAAGATACAAGATTTGTTATCGTTCCAGCTTCCAAGAAGGTATTTTTAGAAGCTATGGAAAAAGGTTTTGTTCAAGATTTAGTAGAAGCTGGAGCAACCTTTGTAACTCCTGGATGTGCTGCTTGTCTTGGAACTCATGAGGGAATGATAGCAAGCGGGGAAACCTGTATAACAACAACAAACCGTAACTTTCCTGGACGCATGGGAAGTGTTAGTGCAAATATATATCTAGGCTCACCACTAAGTGTTGCAGTTGCTGCTTTAAATGGCGAGATAGCAGATCCAACTTTTTACATGTAAGGATGAAAAAAATGCAAAATATTTTAAATGGAAAAGTTTTTTTATTTGGAAACAATGTCGATACTGACCAGATTTATCCAGGTCGTTTTGTGGAATTTACAGATGTTAGTGATGTTGCAAAATATGCGATGTTTGGAGCAGATGAAAATTTTACAAAAAAGATAAAAAGCGGAGATTTTATAGTTGGGGGAACTAACTTCGGGTGTGGAAGTAGCAGAGAGCACGCAGCAATCACGCTAAAAGCCGTTGGAGTTGGAGCGGTTATAGCTGAAAGTTTCGCAAGGATTTTTTATAGAAACGGTATAAACTTAGGACTTCCTCTGCTTGTAGTTCCAAATATCACAAAGTTGGTAAAAGCTGGAGAGAGTATAAAAGTAAATATACAAACTTGTGAAATCACAAAAGATGATAAAGTTATAGCTAAAATTGAACCAATCTCAGAATACATGCTGAATATACTTAAAAATGGTGGCATAAAACCACTTATAAAAAAGGAATTAGAGAAAATATAGTTTACATGTAAAAACAATTTTTTTCTTTTGTGTATTTTTGAAATTATCTAAAATCTAGGATACTTAACAACCGAAATATTTTATAGTGTTGCGTAAAATTATCTTAATCTATCTAGATAAATTCGATAATTATTTATAACTGCGGAGTAAACAAGAGAGTTTAGTTATTTTAAAAGTATTTTTATATAAAGTCAGTGAAAAAGCTGTTAGTTTTGATGTTTATTTAAAAAGTTGAGCATGTGTACCAATTCTTAAAAGTTTAAGAGATGTATCATCAATAATGTAAACAACGAGTAAGTCGCCACTTATATGAAACTCTTTTGTGTCTTCGTATTCACCAGTTAAAAAACGGTCTCTTGCCTCAGCTGGCAACTCATTGTTATTTAAAAGTTTTGAAATATATAAAAACAATTTTGCACTATTTGTAGGATATTGATGGGAATTACCATTCACTTTTATTTGTGTTTGTATTTTGTTCTATATTATTTGAAGAACTTGAATTAACTTTGGAGGATTCTACTTCATTTATATTGATGGTATCAACTGCCTTTTTTGGTTGAATGTTTGTATGAATTTGTGATGGTAAATTTATATCAATATTTTGAGTGTATTTTGGTTTGTCTTCCCTTTGTATTTCCAAGCATACTAATCTTAGAAATACTGCCAATAGCAACAAGATAATGCCACCAAAAACCCAACTAAAGAATTTGCTGTCTTGTGTTTTGCTTGTAACAGATTTTATAAAGTAAAATAAAAAGTACAACATGGATAGTGTTACAATACCAACAAGTGCTGATAAAGCACCTATTTTATATATATGAGCTGTAGCTAAATTTGAAAATATACTTGAAGAAAAAACTAATCCACTCATAAATGTTATAACTAAAGCAGAGAATATACCTAAAATCGTTACAAATGTTGTCGTTTGGTCTTTAAGACTTTTTTCTGTTTCTGTAGCTTTAGTGTGTAAATTTTCTATTTTTTCTTCTATATTGTTCAATAGTTTTGTTACAGAGGTATCATTTATCATTCTCAAATATTCAAGATTTATATGATCATACAATTTAAATATTTTTTCCTTTATTGGTTCATATTCTTTCAAATTTGTAGATTTATTATAATTTTTTTTTAATATATCATCAAAATTTAAATATATTCTTATTAATTTATACACT
>JBKECC010000129.1:0-23986 GCA_047974135.1 Campylobacteraceae bacterium
CATCTGGAAATGTATAATGTGGATGAGGATTATCAAAATTTCTATCATATATTTCAATTGGTTTGAACTTCTTAATTGCATCTGTCAACGAAGCAAAATCTCTTTGTCTTTCTGGATATCCCAAATAATAAGAACCAGCAAAATTAAAAGCATCTTTTCTTTCAAACAACTCTATAGGATTATGGATAGCTGGCTGAGCAGCAAAAGGTAGAAAATATACATTATTATGGCCGATTTTATCTTTGTATCTTGGTATGCAATCAATATCTGTTGTAAATATACAATCAACTATTTTTGCAACAGGAGTAAAGGTATCAAAATGAACAGGATCCTCCTTGTTCCAAAAAATAGTATTTATATTATTATCATGACACCATTGAACCAATTCTACCAATTCAGTTGTGCAATTGCTTATTTTTGTTACCCAAAGATCATTTTTTCCTTTCCACGCTGATTCTATAAATACAAGTTCGGGCTTAAAAACACTTAGTTCGTTTTGCCAATTTTCTGGAGTAATTTGAAATAAATCACATTCATACTTGAAAGAATTGTATGTAAATTCATCCATTATAGCTGCAACTTTTAGTTTTTTCAGTTTTTGTGAATGCAGCAAATTTGTAATTTTTTCAGTTTTAATGATTTTAGGATTGAGATTTTTCAATTTATTATTTTTTATTTTTTTAAATATTTTATAATCTTTATAGAATCCATAAGGCAAGGTAACAAAAGTTGAAAAAGATTTTGTTGAGCGAATAAGTCTATTTCCCCATTTAAAAGATAAGGTATTTTTTAAGTTTTCTATCTCTATCTTTTTTTGTTCAAGTTCAAAATTAAGTCGTTTGTTTCTTGTATCCATTCCTTCAAAATTTGTTTTAAATTTATTTCTTTGATTTTTCAGTAGTTGATTTTCAGACAACAAAACTTCTTCAGTTTGTTGTTGATTTTTATATTTTTCTTGCATGTTAGTATAATTTATTTTTTCTTGCTCTTTTTGTATCTCATGTTTTTTAAGTTCTTCTTCTAAGGAATCTTTTTTGTTTTGAAGCTGTATAATCTCTTTGCTTTGTTCTATCTCTTTTTTGCTCCACTGCTCTTTTTGTATCTCATGTTTTTTAAGTTCTTCTTCTAAGGAGATCTGTTTTTCTGATGAAATATTTAAAATTTTAGAAATATCACTTACATTTTTTTTACTATAGTTAAGTTGTTGGGTCATTCTATAAGTTTCAAAAGTATTTTTATAAATAAAATTTGAGAGAATATCTTTTTCATTAAAAGATTCTTTAGGATAAAAAAGATGAGTAGGAGTAGCATTGAAAGTATCCCACTGAATATATCCTAGTTCTTCTAAGACATTATTGAGTTTTTTAAACTCAACAAGACTAATTGCTTCAATATACAATAATGGTCTATTGTTGTTAATAATATTTTTTGCACCTTTTAATACATTTATTTCCATTCCTTCTACATCTATTTTAATAATAGAAATTTTTTTATGAAATTTTATAGTATCAAGCGGCTTAAGTTCAATTTCTCCTTCGCCTATTTTTAATGATTGGGCACCCAAATTGCTTTTATTAAAATTATCAATTTTAGCTTTCCCAACTTTATCCGACAATCCAAAATTAAATGCTTTTATATTTTTAAACTTATTAATTTTTATACTTACACTCATAATATCAAAAACTAGCGAATTAGCCTCAAATGCATATACATCAAAACCATTTGCTGCTAAAAAGAGTGAGTGATTCCCTATATTAGAACCGACATCGACAATAATAGTATCTTTTTTAGCTCTATTAATCATATCTTTTAACATATCATATTCATAAGGTATTTTTTCTTCATAAATTTTTTTTTGAATATAATCTTGACCTTTGCCTGGTAAATAAATATTATAAGAAATACCATCTATTTCCATCAAAAAAGTATTGCTGTTATAATTTTGTTCCACTACTAATCTCCCAAGTTTTATTTCTCATACATTCACAAAATCAATAGCTTTTTCAGATAACAGCCCAATAAATTCTTTATGTTTTACTAGAACTACTAAAATATCAGCGTCTCTTAGTGCTTGTTTTAAATCTACCAATTTTACATTTTTTCTATTTTCTAAAACTTTTGGTAAAAACTTTATGTTTGGCTCAACAGCCAATATATCATATCCTTCTATATCAGAAAGTGTTTTTGTTATTTCTATTGCTGGAGATTCTCTTAAGTCATCAATATCAGGTTTAAAAGCAAGCCCAAGACAAGCAATTGTTGGATTTTTAAGTTCTTTTACCACTTTTTTTACTTTAGAAATTACAAAATTTGGTTTCTCGTCATTTACCAATCTTGCTGTATTTATAAGTCTTGCATCTTCTGGATATGCATTTACAATAAACCAAGGATCTACGGCTATACAATGTCCTCCTACACCACAACCAGGTTGTAGTATATTTACTCTTGGATGTCTATTTGCTAAAGAGATTAACTCCCATACATTTATATCCATTTTATCACATAAGATTGAAAGTTCATTTGCAAATGCTATTTGTACATCTCTTGACGCGTTTTCTGTTAACTTTACCATTTCGGCTGTCCTTGCATTTGTTGCTATGCATTCACTTTTTACAAATATTTTATAAAGTTCTATTGCATCTTGAGTGCATTTCTTAGTCATTCCTCCAATGATTCTATCATTTTCTACAAGCTCTCTTATCACTTTTCCTGGAAGTACTCTTTCAGGACAATGGGCTATTCTTATATCAGATTCTTCACCTTTTTGTTGAGGAAAACTAAGATCAGACCTCTCTTGTGCTAACCATTTAGCTATTTTTTCAGTAGTTCCTACAGGAGATGTTGATTCTAGTACCACCAAATCTCCTTTTTTTAAAACTTTTGCAAGATTTCTAGTAGCTGCTTCCACGTAATCAAGATTTGGCTCATGGTTTTCACCCTTAAACGGAGTGGGAACAGCTATGATAAATGCATCGGCTTCATCAGGAACGGTTTGAGCTTTCAAATACTTTTCTTTGACTGCTACATGCACTAATACATCTAACTCAGGCTCTACTATATGGATTTTTCCTTGATTGATAGTATCAACCACATGCTGATTTATATCTAAGCCTACTACATTTACCTTTTTGCTTGCAAATATAGCAGCTGTAGGAAGTCCTATATAACCCAATCCTATCATACATACTTTTTTGAACCTACTGTTATTCATAATTATTATTTTCCTTTAATAAAATTTATTATTTTTTCGCAAGCCTTACCGTCCCCATAAGGATTGTATGCTTTAGACATTTTTTCATATTCTTCTTTATTATCAAGTAGTTTTTGTGCTTCTTGTATAATAACCTCTTTATTCGTACCTAATAATTTTACTGTGCCTGCTTCTATCGCTTCTGGACGCTCTGTAGTATTTCTGACAACCAATACTGGTTTACCTAAGCTTGGGGCTTCTTCTTGTATTCCACCTGAATCGGTTATTATAAAATATGATTTATTCATCATATAAATAAATTGCTCATATTGTAGAGGTTTTATTAAATACACATTTGTTGTGTCTGACAATATCTCTTTTACTGGTTTTTGTACATTTGGATTTAAGTGCACTGGATAAACTATGTCTATATCTGGATTATTGTTTGCAAGGATTTTTAAAGCTTCACAAATATTTATAAAGCCTTCTCCAAAATTTTCTCTCCTATGTCCTGTCATAAGTATGATTTTTTTATCATTTTTAATTTTATATTGTATGGATATAGAATCTAAAATTTTTTCTTTTAATTCTTGATTGTTTTCTATTTTATTCAAAACTAAAAATAAAGCATCTATAACAGTATTTCCCGTAACTACAATATCATGTGGATTTTTATTCTCGTTCAGAAGGTTATTGGCACTATTTATAGTTGGAGCAAAATGATAATTTGCCAATACTCCTGCTATTTGTCTGTTTACTTCTTCTGGCCAAGGACTATAAATATTTCCGGTTCTTAGCCCTGCTTCTATATGTCCTATTTTTATTTTATTGTAAAAGGTCGCCAAAGAAACAGCCAAGGTTGTAGTAGTATCACCATGAATAAGTACTATATCGGGTCAAAAATCACTTAATACTTTTTTCATACCTAAAAGTACATTTGAAGTAATATCAAATAAATCTTGTCCTTCTTTCATAATATTTAGGTCATAGTTTGGTTTTATATCAAATATTTCAAGAACTTGATCTAACATCTCTCTATGCTGAGCTGTTACACAAACTTTTGAAATAATATCAGAATGCTTTTCAAGCTCTTTTACAAGTGGTGCCATTTTTATAGCTTCTGGCCTTGTTCCAAACACCAATAATACTTTTTTCAACAATCATTCTTTTTTAAGATTATAAAATAAGCAAGAATTTCCTTGCTATATATTTTACTAAAATCAAGCACTAACTTACCGCAAACCAATAAAACTCTCACTAATGCTATTTTTGGGTACATGATCTTCTTTATACAGAAACTCTTTATTTTAATCCTATATATTTTTTATTTTGATAATTCAAAAATTTATCATTTTAATTTTAATTTCTTGTGAATTCAACTAATGAGTAAGATTTTTTCAAAATTATTTTCATTGACAATTTTTGTTTCATTTATTTTTCTTTCTTAGATATCTAGAATAACTTTTGTTGCAACCGCAACATGATAAATAATTTGTGCAAGTACACTAGTAACTTGTAGCGTCCTACCTTCAGCTTTTGGTAGCACCAAAACAGAATCTCCAGCATCTATTGTAGGTTTTTTGCTTGAAGAAAAAAATGATGCATCATAGGTTAATGCTTTTCCGCTTGCCTTAATTACAAGTATTCTATCTTTATTTGCTCTTTGACTAAGTCCACCAGCAAGATTTAGATAATCATTTATATTTTGTTCTTTTAAATAGGTAAAAGCACCAGGAAGACTCACTTCACCTTGCACAATCACTATATTTGTTTTAGAAGGCACATTTACTACATCACCTTCTTCAAGAATTATGCTAGAAGCTAGTGTTTTTTCGTTAATAGTAATCTGTCCTTTTGGCTCAACTTGTTTTGCTCTTTCAATAAATTCTAGAATTGATTTTGTTTCTTGCGCTCTCATACTAGCTTCCTCTGGAGAAACGGAAGGTGTTGTAAGGGCTATTGTTTCTAACTCTTTAAGTTGAGACATTATTAAGTTTTTTTGTATTTTTGCAACACTTTTCCTGTATATTTGAATAGCGTCAATATTTGATTGATTGTTAAAAATCATGATATCTTTTAAATCTTGAAGTGTTGCACCTTTTTTAAGTATTATAGTTTGCAGTCCATCATGCTCCCCTTCAATATTTACCCTTATCTCATC
This sequence comes from Campylobacteraceae bacterium, assembly GCA_047974135.1. Classification (GTDB taxonomy): domain Bacteria; phylum Campylobacterota; class Campylobacteria; order Campylobacterales; family Campylobacteraceae; genus JAIRQK01. Next base: position 5,352 of record JBKECC010000129.1, read on the forward strand.
AGCCAAATGATCAGGCAAAAACTCAACTTCATCACCATCTTTAAGAGCAATATCACCAAATTCGCTTAATGAATAAGACTTGATACTCATTCTATTATCTGGCGAATAACTTCTAACAATAGCATTTGTAGTTGTTGGCTTAATTCCACTTAGTTTTGCTAGTTCTAGTAATTTTAACGATTGATTTTTTGCTTCAAATCTATATGGTCTTTGCACATCACCTATAGCACTCACATATGAACCAACACTATCTACCAAAATCACGTCACCACTTTTAAATGGAAACATTTCCATTTTACCTTCAATTAAAAATTCATATAAATCTACTTTTTTATATATTTGATTCTCCCTAAGTATAGAAATCTTTCTAAAGCTTCCATATTGCTTATTAATACCATTTGCTTTATCTATATATTGAAGTAGTGAATCGGAACTTAGCCCCTCATACAATCCAGGATTGTTTACATTTCCTGTTACGAATACTGATACATTTTGATAAATATTCATATCTGCATACACATAAACATTTTCTTTAAAAACTTTTTTTACCGATTTTGTAATCTCTGAAACTAAATCGCTATTTTTTACGCCCAAAAGTTTTACTACACCAACTTTTGGGATAAAAATATTTCCTTGAGAATCAATAACAAGCTGTGCTTCATATTCAAATGCACCCCACATTTTTAGATTTACGGTGTCACCTATACTTAATAAGTAGTTAGGATTGTATATATGCTGCCTTACATTTGCAAAATTTCCAGAAAACAGATGGTGTCCAAAAATCTCTGTTTTAGTTATATAAGTTTTATTGGTTAGATTTGTATCTACATTCATTGCAGAACCTATATTCAACATAGCGTTTGAAAAAACGAAGCTAATAGTTAGCATTATAAGTAATAGTATCTTTTTCATTAGTATTTGTGATCCTCAATAGTTGCTTTTATTAATTTATATATACCAAAAATCAGTAGTAAAATACAAAAGATTGTGATAATGTTATAAAGTATCCTTGGATATTTTGCTATTTCAGGTAGTGTTGGCTTTTGTATAATAGATAAATATTTTATTTTTTTACTACTTTCTATTCTTGCTTGTTCTACTGATTTTAAAGCAAGTTTATATACTTCCTCAGCAAATGTAGCTTCTATTGTTAAGCTTTGATATTCTGATGCTAAAAGGTTTGTTGAGTCTAACCCTTTTGTTGCTACTCTTGATTTTTCTTTCTCTATTTGTTTTTTAATAGCTTCAATCTCGTTTTTAAGTGTTACAACCTGAGGTGACGAATTTTGTAAATAGGAACTCATAGCTGCCAACTCGGCTTCTTTTTTTGCTAAAGTTGCTTCAAATTCTAGTGCTAAATTTGCTTGAGCTTGAGCTTGCTCTAATGGGTTAAACATACCATATTTATTTTGAAATCCAAGAAGACTATTTTTTGCATTCAATAGTCTATTTTCAGCTCTTTTTAATTCATCTTCAGCAAAAGACAACTGTTGTCTTGAAATCAAGTGTGATAGCTCATTAACAAACATTTCACTCTGTTTTAATATCTCTTTTGCAATAAGATTTGAACTATTTGAGTCAAAAGCTGAAACATTAATTTTTAAAAGGCCACTTACATCATCATAAGCAATATTAACCATTCTCGTATAATATTGTAAAAAATCTTCATTTGGTGAATCCTCGCCAAACCAATACAAAAAATCTTTTTTTTGTTCACTATATATTTTTCTTAATGAAATTTCTTTATCTAACAACAACAATAAATCCATAGATTGAAGATACTCTTTTAAATATAGCGTATCCTCTTTTGAACTAGGAGTAACACCTATTAATGTAGATAAATCTGATGTGCTAGAAGATGAGTCGCCTGCTTGTTTTACTGATAATATACTTTCGCTTACATATCTATTTGAAGAAAAAATGAAATAATATGCAATAACTAAAAAAAGTGGTAAAACTACTATGAATAAAAAATCTTTTGGTACTTTAGATAAAATATTTTTTTTCATGAACTTTTTCTTATATTTTCATACATTTCTATACCTTTTTCAACATCATTAAATACTTTTGCTTCACCATTTGCAAAAACTACAATATGGTCACACAAAGAACGAATTTCATTCATACTATGAGAAACTATTATAACATTGCTATTTTTTAATTTCTCTTTATAGACTGCTAAGCTTTTCTTTTTAAAATTTGCATCACCAACAGCCCCAGCCTCATCTATTAAATAATAGTCAAAATCAAAAGCCATGCTAAGACCAAAAGCTACTCTAGATTTCATGCCTGAAGAGTAAGTTTTTGTTGGCAAATCAAAAAAATTACCTATGTCAGCAAACTCTTCAACATAATTTATTTTTTCTCTCATATCCTCATTTGTAAAACCATAAACTCTTGAGATAAATTTTACATTGTCTCTTGCGCTTAATGAGCCTTGCAAACCACTTGAAAGTCCAACTGGCCAAGACAGTGTTTTGTTTGTAACCACTCTACCACTATCAGGGATATCTGTACCACCTAGAATATTCATAAGTGTTGTTTTTCCTGCACCATTTGGACCTATTAGTCCTATATTTGCTCCTTCAGGAAATGAAAAAGTAAGATTTTTAAATACAAAATACCTACTTCTATCTAGTGAAAATGATTTAGTCAAATTGATTATATCTATCATTTTTTTGCTATCAGTTTAATTCTTCTATATCTATAGAAAAATAGAGCCAAAAAGAGTGTTACAATCGTTATAAATAAAGGATAATGAATATTTATATTGCCAGTAACTGGATAATTTGAAAAAAAATTCCTTCTTAATAATTCTATTATTTGCAAAATAGGGTTATATTCCAAATATTTTAAATAGCTTGCTGGAATTATCCAGAGTGGATACATTATTGCTGATAAAAAATACAATGGTAAAAAAAACACATTCACAATTGTTTTAGTAAGAGGAAATAGATCATATAACATACTAAGTAATATACCTATTGAAAAGGACATTATAATCAGCAAAAAAAAGTTTAACATAAGTTCAAATGGATTTGAAATAGAAACATCAAAACCACCCCAAAAACCAAAAATAAAAATTAAAAATATAAACACAACACTATAGATAAAAGTTTCTAAAATTACTCTAGTTAAGTATGTGTCTATAGGTTTTACTGGTTTATAAGCAAATAAGGCCCTGTTTGCATCAATGCAAGTCATTAGTCCTTTTACAATATTTCTAAAAAGAAAAAAAGGGATTAATCCAGTAATTAAAAATAACTCAAACGATATTTCTGCCATCATTCTATTTTTTAAGAAAACTAAAACCGCAGTTAAAACTAGTACATGTAAGAGAGGTTCAGCAAAAACCCAAAAAAAACCAAAATTTCTTTGACCAAATCTAGTTTTTGTCTCTCTAATCAAAAGTGCAAAAATAACAGATTTAAATTGTTGAAAATTACTTTTAGTTTTTATATATTCCATAACCACTCTGTTTTTGTCTATTTTTTGATTTTTACCTGAAAATTATACATTTATCTTGCAAAAAATATTCTTTAAGTTTTATTGTATTTTATCTAATCCTATTAGCTTTTAATAGGATTAGATTATGCAATTATTAATTAGTGTAAGTCTTTCCAGACTTCTCTTTTCCACATGTAAGCAATCACTGAGAAGACTACGAAGAATATCATCATGTAGATACCTATTTTTTGTCTCTCTGCTTTTTTGCTATCTCCTACAGATTCCATGTAGTTGATAACTTGCTCTTGAGAGTGTTTTGTTAAACCAACACGAGGCATTGAAGTTCCTGGAAGATTTTTTTGTGGGTCATTTATAAATGTCTCTAAATAACTAGCACTTCTTGCTCTTATCATCATTGATAAATCAGGAGGATTCATGCCCATATAAGTTTTAAGAGATGCTTTATCTGTTGGGCTGAAGAGTTTTGCATACTTCATGTCGTGACATCTTAAACAAGCATCAACAAAAACATCTTTATCGCTCATCTCTTTTGGAGCAACAGATTTTAGATAAGCAACCATGTCTGCAACTTCTTGATCTAAATCTCCACCAAGTCCATAAAATGGAGTCATAGGAAATGGACGATCATCATCAAATTTATGTTCAAGTTTTAATGCGTGTGCTGGCTCTTTTATCAAATCCGATAAAAATCTTGCATCATAAATAAGTCCGGCTGAACTTAAATCTGGTACAACAACACCGTACGCTTCTGATGCACTTAAATCATCAAGCATAGGCTCATATCCGTCTGCTTTTAAACTATGGCAAGCTATACATGCCATCTCAAAAGTCTCTTTTCCATTTTTTGCATCACCAACAAGTGTAACCTCGCTTAAATCACTAAAAGTAAAATCAGCAGGTGCTACATGAGGGTTTAATTTTGTATGAGCAAAAGGCTCGATACCAAGATATAAAATTACGGTAAAAATTATAACTATAGCTAATGCTTTTAACTCTCTCATTATTTTTTACCTCCCATTTTAGAATCAATTATAGTTATAACTGGCAGTAGAACAAAAAGCAGTATAAATAGTACTGCTGAGTAAAAACCTACCCAGTTATTTTCAATGATAAAACTAGCTCCTGTTGCTGGAAGCTTTCCATACACAGAAAGAATAATCATGTCAACCATCAATATCCAAAACCAAATTCTAAAAAGTGGTCTTTTATGAGCTGGTCTTACAGATGGGTCTCTATCTAAAAATGGTAGTAAGAAAAATGCTACTTGAGCAAATCCAAAACCAATCAAACCTATATCCATAGCCGAAATACCAAACATATCAAAGAAGAAACCACGAAGCACTTCGTAACTCCACAAGAAGTACCACTCAGGATAGATGTGTGCTGGTGTTTTTAAATTATCAGCTGGGTCAAAGTTAATAGGATCCATAGCAAAGTTAAAGTGAAATGCTACTAAATAAGAAAATAGTATCATAAACACGCCAACTACGAAAAAGTCTTTAGATAAAAATGCTGGCCAAAAAGGTATAACTTTTGACTCTTTTTTGTTTCCTGCTAAAAATTTCTCAGCCTCTTTTTCAAAGTTAATATCTTCGCCTGTTTCATTATTTACATGTGGAACTCTTAAGCTGTAAAAGTGAAGAGCTATAACAGCTATAATAAGTATAGGAAGCAAAACAACATGAAGCATGAAAAATCTTGTAAGTGTTGGATCTGAAACTGTAAAATCTCCTCTTACCCAAACAACAAGCGCTTCGCCGATTACTGGAACGCCACCAAAAAGATTTGTTATAACTTGCGCAGCCCAATAACTCATTTGTCCCCAAGGAAGCATGTATCCACTAAATGCTTCAGCTGAAAACAGAACAAAAAGTAGCATACCTGAAATCCAAATCATTTCACGTCCACGTTTATATGAACCATAGTAAATAGCTACAAACATATGTATATAAATAATTAAAAATATAAGTGATGCTGCTATTGCATGCATATGTCTCCAAAGCCAACCGCAAGCAACCTCTTGCATGATTGTGTAGTTAACACTATCAAACGCTTGATTTATGTCTGGCTTATAGTACATAAGTAAAAATAGTCCTGAAACAAAAAGGATTGCAAAAAGCACAAGAAGAGTAACACCCATAGCCCATAGAAAGTTGATGTTTTTAGGAATCCAATACTCCGTCATCATCACTTTCATAAATTTTTTAACCGCAAGCCTTTGGTCTAACCAATCAACAAAGCCTGTCGCTTTTCTAATTTCTGCCATCTGTCGCCTCCTTACGCTTTACCTGAGAGTTTTAAATACTCAGGACCTTCTTCGCCTAAAACCAACTTATCGCCATCAATTTTAAAAGGAGGGATATCAAGAGGTCTTGGAGGAGGAGCAGTTACAACTAAGCCGCTTGCATCAAATGCACCACCGTGACAGGCACACAAAAATTCTTGTTTTTTTGGAACCCAGCTAGGTATACAACCAAGATGCGTACAAAGCCCTATAACAAGAGTATAGTGTGCATCACCAACTACAACGTCTCTTGCTTCGTTGTTTTTAATCTCAGGACTTTTTTTAAGTACAAACACAGGAAGGCCTCTCCACTGTATTACTCTTAACTCACCCTCAACCATAGGAGAGAGGTCAACCGTTGTAAAACCCGCAGCTTGAACACTTGGAAGCGGATCCCAAGTTTTTTTCATTGCAACTAGAGAGACAACCCCACCAATCGCAGCAAAACCGCCAAGCGCGAAGCCGAAGAATTTTCTTCTTCCTTCTTCAATAGCCATGCTTTTTCCTTTCTTATCATGTTATTTTTAATTAACAAAACTTTCTATTCTACCAAAAAAACAATTAAAAATATTTGACTTTTGTCACTTTTTCTTTCAATTATTTAAAATGAATTATTTTAACATTTATCAACTAATTTTCATAGAAGTTTATCTTTTAAATGTGTTATTTTAGTGTAAAAGTTTTTAAAAAATTAAAATTTTTTTATCTATTTTTACTAAATTAGTTAAGCAAAATTTTGATAAAATTTACAGGTTTTAAAAAAACACTCCACATTATCAAGGTCTTTTATGAGCTACAAACACAAAGATTTAATTGGCACAGAGCACTTAAGTAAAGAGGAGATTTTATACTTCTTAGAATCCGCAAAAGAGTTTAAAAATCTAAACAATAGCGACATAAAAAAAGCTGATAATCTCTATGGAAAGACGGTAATCAACGCTTTTTACGAAAATTCAACTAGAACAAGAACCAGCTTTGAGATTGCTGCAAAAAGACTAGGAGCTGATGCAATTAACTTCACATCTTCTCAAAGTAGCGCAAAAAAAGGTGAAACTCTACTTGATACCATACACAACATGGAAGCCATGAGAACCGATATATTTGTACTTCGCCATCCAAACTCTGGAGCTGCAAAGTTTGTTTCTGAAAATTCTGATGCTTCTATAGTAAATGCGGGTGATGGACTTCATGAACATCCAACCCAAGCACTTTTAGATTTGTTTACTATAAAAGAGCACAAAGGAAGTTTCAAAAATTTAACTGTTGCGATAATCGGCGATATATTTCACAGCCGTGTAGCAAGGTCAGATATTTGGGCTATGCAAAAATTAGGAATAAATATAAAACTTTTTGGCCCGCCTATGATGCTCTCACACATTGATACATTTGGTTGTTTTACATGTAAATCAATGGAAGAAGCGATTGAAGGAAGTGATGTTTTAATCATGCTTAGAATTCAACTTGAACGTCAAGATGGAACTCCTGCTTTTCCTTCAGTTAGAGAGTATTCAAAGTTTTTTGGTTTAACTTCAAAAAAGATGAAAGTTGCAAAAGAGGGAGTTTTAGTAATGCACCCAGGACCTATCAACCGTGGTGTTGAACTTGATTCAAATGTTGCTGATGATAAAAACGTATCGGTAGTTTTAAATCAAGTAGAAAATGGGGTTGCTGTTCGCATGGCAGTTTTAAATGCTCTAAACAAATACAGATGTGGAAAATAAGATGAAAATATTAATAAAAAATGGAACTATCGTAAATGCTGATGGGCAAATAAAAGCAAATGTTTTGATTGAAAATGAATTAATCTCTGATATAACAAAAGAAGAAGTAAAAGCTGACAAAGTTATAGATGCTACAAATATGCTAATCTTTCCTGGACTCATTGATATGCATGTGCACTTTCGTGATCCTGGAATGGAGTATAAAGATGATGTTATAAGTGGAAGTGAAAGTGCAGTTGCAGGTGGCGTTACAACAGCTCTTCCTATGGCAAATACAAATCCTATAAACGATAACGCTTCAATCACAAGAGCGATGATACAAAAAGCAAATGCAAGAGGACTTATAGACTTACTGCCAATCGGTGCAATCTCTCAAGCTTTTCATGGTGAAAAAATCACAGAAATGGGAGATATGTTAGAAGCTGGAGCAGTTGCTTTTTCAGATGATGGACTTCCAGTTACAAACAGTGCAGTTATGCGTCAAGCCTTAGAGTATTCAAACCACTTTGGCTCTTTTGTCATAAATCACTCAGAAGATTGTTCACTTTGCAGAAACGGTGTTATGAATGAAGGTGCGGTTGCAACTCATCTTGGATTAAAAGGTATGCCAAAAGAGCAAGAAGAGATAATGATAGCACGCGATATGTTACTTGCAAAACTCACAAGTGGCCATATGCACGTAGCTCATGTTAGTTCTGCTTGGTCGCTTAAACTTATAGAATTTGCAAAAGCCGAGGGTATAAAAGTAACTTGTGAAGTAACTCCACACCACTTTACCTTTTCGGATAAAAACCTTTTAACATACGACACTTACTTTAAAATGTCTCCTCCGCTTCGTGGTGAAGAAGATGTTGAAGCTATGAAAGAGGGATTGAAAAATGGCTCTATTGATGTTATAGCAACTGACCACGCACCTCATCACAATGATGAAAAATTTACAGAATTTGATAAAGCGCCTTTTGGTATCTTAGGACTTCAAACGCTAATTCCTTTAACTTTAAAACTCGTAAAAGATGGCGTTATTAGTTTAGAGAGAATGGTTGAACTTACCTCAACAAATCCAGCTAAAATCTTAAAACTAAAAAATAAAGGTAAAATCGCAAAAGGAATGTTAGCAGATATCGCTATCATCGATCCAAAAAAGAGATATGTGTTTGATAAAACGATAAACAAATCAAAATCACAAAACTCTCCACTAATCAACAAGCAATTAACTGGCGCTGCTATATATACTATAAAAAGCGGTAGGGTTGTTTTTGAATTTCCAAACTGCTTATAAAGTTTACATGAGAACCGTTTAAAAAAGGCATCTGCTTGCCTTTTTTAGGTTTGGAACCAAGCACCTTATGCTTTTTAAAGCATGGCGCACGAAAGATACAACTACTTTACATGTAAACTTAGTATTTTTACCAAAATAGTGTACAATCGTCTTAATATTTTTTAAAGATGAGTATATGAAAAAACTTTTTTTTACCCTATTTTTATTTATTTTCGTTTTGGACAAAGCACAGTTTTTGCAGCTAAAAAAAGTAAAGATTGCCCTCTTAAACCATCATTTGACATAACTATAAATGAAGAGTTTGTAGAATTAAAAAAAGAAAGTGGTAGCTTACAAATAGCAAAAGATGGAGCGATTTTGTTAAATGATATAAAACTTGACTTAGATGAAAACATCACGAGCAAAGCTCTGATTTTACAAGAAAATATAAGAGAAAAACTGCCATCTTTCAATGAAAAAGCTTATAGTTTGATTAGTGATGTTCATAGTGATTTTACAAATGCCATAAATCAAAATCTTAAAAATGATAAAAACTTACAAAAAAATATTGACAATTTACAGGCAAAGATTTTAGAACTTTTGCCAAAAACGCTACTGAGCGAAGATGAAAATTTTTACTTTTATCATACTTCATATAACAACTTAAAAGCTGATGGAGAAAAGATTGGAAAAGATATATTTTATAGTGTTTTAGGCGATAGCATAAAAAGTTTTAGTGTTATAAAAAATTATAAAGTAATCAAAAAAGTAGCTAACAATGAATGGAAAGTACAAAAAAGAAAGCTTCGTACCCTAGAAGCCGAAGTTTGTCAATTTTTAACCGATACAGACAAAGAATTTAACGAAATACTCGAAAGCGTTAAGATATAGCATTTAAAGTTGTTTAAATCTTTACATGTAAACAATATAATATTCTGCTAACTATTACATGCAAAAATAGTGAAATTAAATAATAGGATAGATTTATGTTTACAAAAATAGTTGGAATTTTGTTGATAATTCTTGGTGTTGTACTTGAAATCATGTGGCTAGGCATCTGTTTTGGCTCGATTTTGCTTGGAGTTATACTGCTTATCTTTGCACCATATATACTTTTTTTGCCTTTTACTTATGTAAGTGGTGCTGGGTTTGGTTTACTTCTTGCACAAACAAACACAAATTACCAAAAAACATTTTATAGAAAAACAAACAGTTACTCAAACTACAATGATTACCAAAGTGAGACAAAAAGTGAAAGCGATATTTTAAAATATTATGAAATCTTAGAATCATCTCCAAGCGATGATTTTGCAACGATTCAAAAAAATTATAGAAGGCTAATCAAAGAGTATCATTACGACTCGCTTGCTAGCAAGGACTTACCTAAAGATGTTTTAGAATTTGCCAAAGAGAAAACTCAAAAGTTAAACGAGGCATATAAGATTGTAAAAACGCACAAAGGTTTTTAAGTTCAATCTAGCATTTACATGTAAAGAGTTTTTCTTTACATGTAAAGGATTTTATCTTGTTTCACTTATCTTAAGTGGCGGTTTTGATGGATCAGCTACATATGTGCTAAAACCTTTTTCCTTCAAAGCTTTCTCGCCTTTTGGTGTGCAGATTATCCTTGTTTTATCGCCAAAAATTTGTCCATTTAGCATAGATACTTCTCCATCTACTATGGTTGCAACTGGCTTTTTTCTATCCAAATCTAAAACGGTTATATCTGCATCCATGCCAATAGCTAAATGCCCTTTATTTGGTAATCTTAACATTCTTGAAGGATTCCATGAAGTCTTTAGGACAAAATCTTTTAAACTTATAACATCAAGTTCCACAAGAGCAAGTCCCATATTTACTATGACGTTTCTTGGTATGCAGCCGCCATCAGTTGAGAAACAATCAACCACAAAATCACCACTTTTTCGCTTAGCACCAGCAAGGGTTATTCTTGGATAAACTGGATTTACAGGAAACATGCCACCTATGTTTGTATCTCTTTTTTGCCACTCTTTTATCCCCTCTTCCCCAGTTAGCCTCACACTCTCGCCATCTTTTTCGATGATACAAAAAACTTTAGAGTTTAAAAATGCCTCTTTAACACCATCATTTGTTGGAGAAAATCCAAGACTTTTTAAACAGTTTCTTGTAACCAAACTTATAGGCTCTTCATCTTTTGAGTTTAGCTGAGTTCCATTCAACGGAGATATGTATGACTCGCTATATATATTTGGATGAGCTTCTAGTAACTCTACTGCTTCTCTTACCTCTTCTATATCGCTTCTTATGTTTCCTCTACAGTAACTGTTTATATGCGCTAAATGTAGGAAATTTTTACCTGCACACTCTACAGCTTGCCTCATACCTTCTATGTTTGAGCCTTTTGTGGTAGTTCCAGCATGCCAAGCAACATATCCGCCTTTTTTGTTTATGATATCTATAAGTTCAAGCGAGCTTTCAGGCGTTAGCGGATAGTGACCACCTAAAAGCTTAACCCCATACGCACCGCCACCCAAACTATCATCTACAAGTTTTTCTATTTCAATTTTGTTTGGATTATTTGATTTTAATGTAAAAGGAGGGCTTGCATATTGTAAAATTGCTAAGTTTAGCCCTGCACTATTGCCTTTTAAAACTTCAAGTACATTTTCAAGTGGTCCAGCCATATCAAGAGCAGTACAAACTCCAGCGCGTGAGAGCATTTTTTGTGCAAACTGACTTCCCCAAATGCTTCCTGCGTGTACATGCATATCGATGATACCAGGTATTGTGGTCATACCTTTTAAATCTAAAACCTGTTTTGCATTTTGAGGATTTATATCTTCTTTGATTTGTGATATTTTTCCATTTTCCATAGCAATATCAACAACCTTGTCTATACCATTTTTTGGATCAAACACTCTTGTATTTTTTAGTAGCAAGTCATATTTACTCATGCAAAACTCCTTTTTCACACTTTTTCGACACAAAAATTTATTAGAATACGTTTCGTAAAAATATCAACTCTCCAGCCAGTATCTTACGAAAAAAGTAAGATACTTCTTTACGTAAAAAATAAAATAAAAAATCTTATCACTTAAAAAATTATAAAAAATAAAAATATATATGTTTTTTTAATGTTCAAAGTCAAGTTTATATATTTTTAAGAGAAAATATGCTTCTATTTGGCTTGTTATGATACAAATAAGCATCTTAAACATAAATAAATCTATCATCTTTACATGTAACCATTTTGAAATTTTTATATTAAAAGAAATCCCTCATTTACTTAGTTTCAAAAAAATCTAATACCAATTAATACGAATATATACCTAATATAATCTATCAGTATGCATTATTTTGAAACATATATATAATACTATCTTTAAATTTTATATATAAATTATTTTTTAAACTGCGACATTGTATAATGCCAACTTATTTAATTTAAGGAGATTTCATGAGTGGAAACTTAGGTCTTATCGTTGGCGTAATAATCTTATTAGTCACGATTTATATGCTTATAAAGCAGTACGAGACAAGAATGGTACTATTGGCAAGTGGTTTTATTATGGCTATCTTGGCACTTAAACCTCTTGATGCATTTACTGGCTTTTCATCTGGTATGACACAAGCTGGACTTATACAAAATATCTGCGCCACTTTAGGTTTTGCAGCTGTTTTAAAAATTACAAAGTGCGATTTGCATCTTGTAAATTTCATGTCTGGCGGATTGAAATATCTTAAACCTGCTCTTATTCCTGCGATTGCTATCATCACATATTGTATAAATATTGCTCTTCCTTCAGCTGGCGGTTGTGCTGCTGCTGTTGGTGTTATCATGATACCTCTTGCAATTTCACAAGGTGTTCATCCTGCAACTGCGGCTTCAGCTGTTATGCTTGGAACATTTGGTTCAGTTTTGTCTCCAGGCAATACACACAACAACTACGTTGCTGATCTTGTAAAGAAAACATATACAGAATCAAGTATAACTGTTATGGATATCATCTCAAATCACTTCTTTGCAGCTATCGTAGCTATTTTGATTGGTGCAACAAGTTTGCTTATCGTTTCTATCATTAGAAAAGAAAATAAAGGTTATGATTCAACTGTATGGTTTAGTTCAGGTGCTGCAGCTGCTGCTGGTGGAAGTGCTCCAAAACAAGAAGAGTTTAAAGTAAATGTATTTTATGCTCTTATCCCACTTCTTCCAATCATTGCTCTTGTTGCTTTTAGTTTTGGTTCAGTGCAAGAAGTACTACCTTGGGCAAAGAAATTTGGTGTTCCTCACGCAATGTTAACAGGTGCTTTTCTTTGTTTAGCTGCAACAAGAACAAATCCACAAACAGCAACAAAAGAGTTCTTCTCTGGTATGGGCAAAGGTTATGCTGATATTATCGGTATTATCATTTGTGCTACTGTATTTATTGCTGGTTTAAAAGCTCTTGGTGTTATTGATTATTGTATAGAGCTTCTTAAACATTCAGAAGGAAATGCTGCTGGTATCGCTTCTATTTATGGACCATTCCTACTTGGAATCGTTAGTGGTTCAGGTGATGCTGCAACACTAGCATTTAACGGTGCTGTTACTCCACATGCTGAATTGTTTGGATTAACAATCGAAGGTATGGGTTCAGCTGCAAACGTTGGTGGTGCTCTTGGTAGAACAATGTCTCCAATCGCTGGTGCTGCTATCATTTGTGCAGGACTTGCTCGTGTAAACCCTATGGAATTAACAAAAAGAAATGCGATAGGTATGATAATAGCTTCAATTTCGCTAGTTTTCACACTATTGTAAGATGAAAGGACATTTGTAATGAAAAGTAAAATCAAAGATATAGCAAAATCTTTAGAGAAAAAACTTATAAGTGTAAGAAGAGACTTACACAAACACCCAGAGCCAGGCTGGACAGAGTTTAGAACAGCATCTTTTGCACTTAAAACTATGCAAGCTTTAGGCTATAAAATAACTATGGGCAAAGATGCAGTAAAAAAAGAGTCTATGATGGGAGTTCCAAGTGAGACAAAACTCAAAGAAGAACAAGCAAGAGCAATCGCTCAAGGTGCAGATCCAAAAATAGTAGAGGCAATGAGTGGCGGACTTACTGGTTTTTGGGCTGATATGGAGTTTAGCAAAGATGGTCCAAAGCTTGCATTTAGATTTGATATGGATTCAAACGATGGAAATGAGTCTTGTGAAGGTGACCATAGACCAGTAAAAGAAGGGTTTAACTCTATAAATAAAGGCGCTATGCACACTTGTGGACACGACGGTCACACCTCTGTTGGTCTTGCACTGGCTGAGATTGTTGCTGGCATGAAAAATGACTTAAAAGGTTCTGTTAGATTTATATTTCAACCTGCAGAAGAAGGCTTACGCGGTGCAAAACCGATGGTTGATGCTGGAGCTTGCAAGGATGTTGACTTTATCATCGGAACTCACATCGGTGTAAATGCTACAAAAAATGGAGATTTGATTTGTGGAGGTTACGGATTTTTAGCTTCTACAAAGCTTGATGTTTACTACAAAGGCGTTGCATCTCACGCTGGTATAAATCCACATGATGGCAAAAACGCACTTCTTGCTGCTTGTACTGCTGCTACAAATATGCACGCTATAAGCAGACACAGTGGTGGCGCTACAAGAATAAATGTAGGCAAGATAGTTGCAGGTGAAGGAAGAAATGTACTTCCACCTTCAGGTATGCTTGTGCTTGAAACCAGAGGTTTCACAAGCGAACTCAATGAATACATGGAAAAAGAAGCAAGACGCATGATTGAAGCTGCTGCTCTTATGTGGGATTGCGAATACAAAATAGAAGTTATGGGTGGAGCAAAAAGTGGCGAAACCGATGATGTTATGATGGATGTTATAGAAAAAGCTGCTAAAGATGTACCTTTTTATACAAATATAAAAAGATATGAAAACTTTGTTGGTGGCGAAGACTTTACATTTATGATGGATGCCGTTCAAAAAATTGGAGGCAAAGGAACATTTATACAAGTTGGAGCAAAACTAACAACTGGTCATCACAACGGAAGATTTGACTTTGATGAGTCAGGACTCGTTGCAGCATTAGAGCTTTTAAGCCTTTCTGCTTACGATATACTACATAAATAAACTATTTACATGTAAAGGCTAAAACCTTTACATGTAACCCTATTTTGTGTTTATAACTAGTTTTCTATCTTTTAAATACCTTTTGCAACACTTCTATAACTTCTTCTTTTTCTATAAAAAATTCGCTTACGATTGATTTAAGCATTTTATTATCCACCTCATCTTCTATATGATGTATAAATGCATCAAAATCTTGTTGCATTCTACCAACCAACTTTATCTCTTCATCACCTGTCAAAAGAAGAGATAGCTTAAGTATGTCTCTTCTGTGCTTTTTGTATTTTTCATCACCACGATTTTTTAAATCATAAAATGCTGATATTTTAAGCATGATTGTTGCTTGAGTGTTGGTGCAAGGCGCTATAAGCTTTTTTTCGATATTGTTTTTAATCATCTCAAAATACTCAACATCAAGTATGATGGCTGAAAGTGAATACAATCCCTCTTCGGCATCTATAGGGATTATCCGTTGCATGTCATCAAGTTCTAAATGATTTTCGTTTAATGCAACCAACTCTATCTCTTTAGCAAAACCATCTTTTTGTGGCTTGGTAAAACGATAATATTTAAATCGTTCTTTTTCGCCTATTTGTACTGTATATTTCCCCTCTTTCATATATCTTTTTACTCTTTGTGTCATCTCTAAAGAGTTTGATGTTAAAAGCACTAAGTCTATATCAAAGGTTGCTTTTCCATGATTTTCAAATTCACTATCTAAAAGCATCAAAGTAGCAAAACCAACAACAACCACATAAAAATTATCCAAATCTTTGAAATACTCTTGAAAATGTCTCAACCCGGCATAATCAGTCTGCTTTATCTTTCTCCTTAAACTCTTTTATCATTTCTCTTTCTATCTTGTTAAGTGCTTCTTGCACACTTTCATCTTCATCATTTTGAAAAAATCTTAATACATACAGAGGATTTATAGTACTATTTATAGCAAAAATAGATGGGTCTCTATCCCAAACTTCAATTTTGTACATAGCTTCATCCTCTTCACATTGTAAAGTATTAAGCTCTAATAGTTTTATCATTTTATGACTAATAGCAACAGTTTTTATGCTTTTATCTATTAGTGTAGAGTAGTTAGATAGTGCAGTATATCCGCTATAAATTGCTTCTTTTATAAAATACTTAGTAAAAAATGTATATTTTACAGGAGATTTACCCTCAATTTTTAAACGCTCATAAGCCTTAAGTTCAGATATAAAATATACATATTTACTTTGGGCTCTTACTTCTATTTGCACATATCTTAGAGCCTCTAAATGTCTTAAAGCTTGAGATGATGCTCTAATCTCTCTACAAGTCACTTGTGCTATCTCTTTTATCATCATATTATTGTTTATTTTATTGTTTAAATAACCAATTAAAATTGTATCAGCATCAGGGCTTAGTGCTTCTCTTGTTGGTATTTTTCTTAAGTTATGTGTTTGAATTTGAAGTAGCGCAAAAGGCATATATATCTGCTTGTCTTTAACAACAAAAGATATATGTTTCTTCATCAAACTATCAGCACTTCTTGCATTTAGTTTTTCAAAAACAAGTATAGCGTAACAAGAGGTAATATCAGATAGTCTTGTGATTGCATTTTGATGTATTCTTATATCTACGCTTTCATCTTTTACACTTGCAAATACAATGTTCATATTTTCTATGGCAGCACCCCAAAGTTCATATCCAGCTTTTATATATAGTGGTACATTTGTAGAGATTTTTTTTGGTACAATCTGCCAATTAGTGCTTTTTTGAATATAGTTAAATAAATCTTTTTTAGTTTTCATAAGCTGATAATAACATAAAAATTGTTAATTTTACAATACACCGTAAATAAAACATTTTTTATGTATATTTAATATTATTTGAAAACAATAAAA
Source organism: Campylobacteraceae bacterium (assembly GCA_047974135.1). Lineage (GTDB taxonomy): Bacteria > Campylobacterota > Campylobacteria > Campylobacterales > Campylobacteraceae > JAIRQK01. Next base: position 22,066 of record JBKECC010000129.1, read on the forward strand.
ACATAACTTACATGTAAGTATTAAAACCTAAAAAACATAATTTACATGTAATAACTTCGCGTGTTATGCGTAAACGATATGTCCTCCGCGTGCTGTGCAAGTCTGCACAAAGCACTTGGTTCCAAGCCTATCAATGCTAACCGCTTAGCATTGACTTAACAGCTTTCAGGTTCCGAGTCTAAAAGAGAGAAGCAGTTCTCTCTTTTTTTACGACTCTCATGTAAACACTAAACTCTTTTTTTACCCATTTTTATAAAAATCTTTCAAACTTTAACAAACTTCATTAACACTTAATATTTATTAAATCAAAATTTAAATAAAATATTTAATTGTTAAAAACAAACAAGGAGTTTGTCTTATGAAACATCTACTTAAAGTTTTGGTTTTTATCTTTAGTTTTAACTCACTTCTTTTCTCAGAAAATATATATGTAAATAGTAGTAACTATACTGATGGTATTAAGAGTGCAAATGATGGTGATGTTATATATTTTATAGACAGATATGATATAAACACAACTGGTACTTTAACTACAAACAATACTCACATATTTGGTAACAACACTATACTTAGTGGAAGTAACACTCATGGGATATTTGAAACAGTTCCAAATGGAAACTTTAGTGGTTTTTCAAACATCACTCTAAGAGATGCAAATGCAGGTTATTATTATGGTGGTGCTATATATGTTAGAGGAGATTTAACTGGCAATATCACAAATTCTAACTTTATAGCAAACAGTGCAGGTTATGGTGGAGCGATTATGGCTCATCAAAACCTAAACGCTATCATCACCAACACAAACTTCACAAACAACACAGCAAACAATCATGGTGGAGCGATTTATGTTTTTGGGAATTCAAATGCCACATTTGACAATGTGATATTTTTAGGAAATAATGCAAGTACTTATGGTGGGGCTTTGTTTTTTGCAAGCACTTTTAACGGAATTATCCAAAACTCCTCTTTTACAAACAATTATGCTGGTGATCAAGGGGAGCGATTTATGCAGGTAACCTTCAAGGAGTTATCACCAACACAAACTTCACAAATAACACAGCAGGTTATGGTGGAGCGATTTTTGCATACATAAGCAACTTCACTATAAGAGCAACTGCTGGACAAACCTCTCTCTTTGCAAACAACACTGACCAAAACGGAAACAGAGCCAACTCTATCTATACACAAAGTGGCACTATCACTATAGATACAGAGGATGATGGAGTGGTTGATATGCAAGATCCATTTCGTGGAGAAGTTGGTAGTTATTTAACTCAATATCTTACTTTCATCAAAAATGGAACTGGTATTTGGAAACTTGGTGGAAACAATACAATTACAGGTGATGCTACTTTTTACAGCTCCAACTTAACCGTAAACGCAGGAACTTTATATCTTTATGGTGAAAGTGATAACTCAAGTGCGGGAGCTGGAAATATAACACTTAACTCAGCTAGTCCAGGATACACCTCCTCTTTTAACTTGATGAGTAATGCCTCTTTGATTGCAGGTGGAGATAATGTTATAAAGGTTGTAAGTAATGCTTATGGTGGTTCTTACTCAACTGCCACATCTTCTTTTTATGATAACTCTACTATAAGTGGAGGAAGTGGAAATACATCTTTACATGTAAATAGTTCAAATGGTAACTTTATATATGGACTTGTAAACTTAAATGCAAACAATACTCAAGATAACTTCACACTCATCTCATCTTTAAATGGAACTGGTGGTATAAATAAGATTGGAGAGGGAAGAGTTATCTTAATAGAAGATAATTACTACAATGGTTCAACTCTTATAAATGAAGGAAGTTTAAGAGTAACAAATCTAAATAGCATAAACGCCTCATCCAATGTAACTATAAACAACCAAGCAACCTTAGAACTCTTTACAGGTGATAACACAACATTTACAAATG
>JBKECC010000146.1:0-12631 GCA_047974135.1 Campylobacteraceae bacterium
TCTATCCTTCCAGCATTCTGTACAGCTTCCAAGCCGCCTTTCCGTGCTTCAAGCCTCTCTTGTCCATTAAACTCTCCACATTCATCGTTTAAAATGCCGTGTTCATCAAAGATTGTTATAAATTCTAAATCGTGTCTTTTGCCAACTTCGTAGTCATTTACATCGTGTGCTGGAGTAACTTTAACAACGCCAGTTCCAAACTCCTTATCAACATGAGCGTCAGATATGATTTTTATCTCCCTGTTTATAAGTGGCAAAATAACGCTTTTGCCAATTAGTTGAGTATATCTTTCATCATCAGGATTTACCATAACCGCTGTGTCACCAAAGTAAGTTTCTGGTCTTGTTGTTGCTACAACTACGTAATCTTTAGAGTCTTTTAAAAAGTAGCGAAGATAGTAGAGTTTGCCTCTGTTTTCTTTGTACTCAACTTCAATATCACTCAGTGCTCCATCGTGTGTACACCAATTTACCATGTAATTTCCACGAACTATCAAACCCTCATCATAAAGCTTTACAAAAGCCTTTCTTACTGAGCTTTTAAGTCCATCGTCCATAGTAAATCTCTCTCTGCTCCAAGCTGGACTGCTTCCTAATTTTCGAAGTTGCGTTGTGATATTTCCACCACTGTAAGCTTTCCACTCCCAAACTTTTTCTAAAAATTTCTCTCTGCCGATATCTTCTTTTTTAATTCCCTTCGCCAAAAGTTGTTTTTCAACAACATTTTGAGTGGCAATACCAGCGTGGTCAGTTCCTGGTTGCCAAAGAGTTTTATACCCATCCATTCTTTTGTATCTTGTTAAAACATCTTGAAGTGTAAAGGTAAGTGCATGACCAATGTGTAAGTTTCCTGTTACATTTGGAGGAGGCATCATAATACAAAAGTTTTTATCTTTTTCTTGGATATCTTTGTTGCCATTAACTTCAAAATATCCTCTCTCTTCCCAGATTTTATAGTATTTTTCTTCTATCTTTTTTGGTTCATAAGTGGTTGCTTTTTCGCTCATCTCATCTCTTTTAAACTGTGTAATTTTAAGCTTAAGATTTTACTAAAAAAGTGTTGAAAAAAGGCTTTTGTGTTTTACATGTAAAATGTGTTACAATTTTTTTATCTCAAAGGAGAGAAAATGCAATCGAAATTAATTTTAGAAGAGATATGTAAATATAAAAATGATGCACTAGCAAGACATCATCAAACTTTTTTTAAATGTTTTGAGGGTGGATATGGTGATAAAAATGATACATTTTGTGGGATTTACTCAAAAGATATGAAGCTTATAGCAAAGAGATATTTTAGAGATATTACTTTTTTTGAACTTGAAAAATTGCTTGAAAACAGTTTGCACGAGGCTAGAACGATTGCGCTTTTTATGCTTGTTTTGAAATTTGATAAAGCAGATATGAGTCTTAAAAAAGAGATTGTAGATTTCTATCTTAAACATACTAATAGAATAAATAATTGGGATTTGGTTGATTTGAGTGTTTATAAGATTTTAGGCAGATACACTTTTGAAATAGATGATTTTGAGATACTTTACACACTTTCAAACTCGCAAAATCTTTGGGAGCAAAGAATGAGTGTCGTTGCAAATTGGTATTTGATACATAAAGGTGAGTTTAACGTTATAGTAAAATTATGCGAAAAGTTTTTGAACCACAAGCACGATTTGATGCATAAAGCTTGTGGTTGGATGCTCAGAGAAATGGGTAAATTCTCAGATGAAGGTTGCAGCGAACTTATAAAGTTTTTAGATAAAAATCACAAACTTATGCCACGAACAATGCTTCGATATTCACTAGAAAAGATGGATAAAGAGATAAAAAAGCTTTACATGTAAAGAATTGCCTTTACATGTAAATGCTATATTTAACTTTCTCTTGTGATTTTTGTTGCTTTTACCATATTTTTTAGGCTCTGTTTAACTTCACTCCAGCCTCTTGTTTTAAGTCCACAATCTGGATTTATCCAAAGTTTTTCTTTTGGAAAAACTTCCAAAAGTGCATTTATCTGATTTGTCATCTCTTCTATGCTTGGAATGCGTGCGGAGTGAATATCATAAATGCCAAGTCCTAGTTCTTGTCTGTAGCCGACTTCACTAAAAACTTTGAGTATTTTATTTCCAGCGCGAGCAGTTTCTATAGAGATAACATCAGCGTCCATAGATTCAATGGTTTTTATGATATCGTTGAAGTTTGAGTAGCACATGTGAGTGTGTATTTGAGTTTCATTTTTTGCAACAGAAGTAGCAAGTTTGAAAGCGTCTAACGCCCATTTTTCGTAAACCTTTCGCTTTTCATTTTTAAGTGGATAACCCTCTTTGAATGCCGCTTCATCAACTTGTATGATTTTAATGCCTGCATTTTGCATGTCATCAATTTCAAGACTTAATGCAAATGCTAATTGTTTTGCAACATCTGCTTTTGGTAAATCATCCCTAACAAAAGACCAATTTAGTATCGTTACGGGTCCTGTTAGCATGCCTTTCATGATTTTTTTGGTTTTGCTTTGAGCGTAAGTTATCCAGTTAAGCGTCATCGGTTTTGGACGCGAAATATCGCCAAACAAAAGTGGAGGCTTAACGCATCTACTTCCATAACTTTGCACCCAACCATTTTGTGAAAAAACATAGCCATTCAACTGCTCACCAAAATACTCAACCATATCATTTCGCTCAGGCTCTCCGTGAACTAAAACATCAAGTCCTATCTCTTCTTGAAAAGCTACGCAATCATCGATGTATTTTTTTATGCCAGATTCATAAATTTCTTTTCTTATCTCTCCCTTTTTATAATCACTTCTTAAAGCTCTAAGTTCAGCTGTTTGTGGAAAAGAACCAATAGTTGTGGTTGCTAAAGTAGGGTAGTTAAGAGCTTTTTTTTGTTTTGCTATTCTTGTTTCAAACGGCTCATCTCTGTGCATTTTTGTAAAGCTTTTTAGTTTTACATGTAAACTTTCATCGTGTATCTTTTTTGATGTTTTTCTAGACTTATTTGCTTTTTTATTTTCCTCTATAGCATCTAAATCGCTTTGTAAAAGCACTTCATCTTGAAAGATTTTTTTAAGAAGTGAGAGTTCTTGTAGTTTTTCAACCCCAAAAGATAGCCAATTTTTTATCTCACTATCCATCTTTTCTTCTGCAAACAAAGAATAGGGTACATGTAAAAGAGAGCAAGAAGTACTTAAGATGATATCTTTTTTAGGCACTTTTGTTGCGATTTTCTCTAACAGTTTTAAGCTGTCTTCAAAATTGTTTTTCCAAATATTTCTTCCATCAACCACGCCAGCTATAAGCTTTTTACCATTTAAAAACTCTAGCTCGTCTAAGTTTTCAACTCCGTAAACAAAGTCTAAGCCAAGTGCCCAAATATCTGTGCTGCTTAAAACTTTTATAACACCACAAATGTTATCGAAGTAAGTGGATACGATAATTTTTACATTTTTATTTACATTTGAAAGTTCGCTATAAGCAGTTTTTAAAAGTGCTTTTAACTCTTCGTTTACCTCCGTTACTGCTACTGGCTCGTCAAATTGTATATAAACTTCACTGTTTAATTTTGAGAGTTCTTTTACCAACTCCTTATAAACATTTAAAAGTTTATGAAAATGCAAAAACTTATCGCTTCCATCCACGCTTTTACTAAGAGCTAAAAATGTGACAATGCCTACAATGTTTACCTTTGTGTTTATGCCTAAACTTTTTGCTTCATTGTACTCATCAACAATCTTTTTTACATGTAAAGAAAAAGTTGTGTTTTTATCTAACTCCGGCACGATGTAATGGTAGTTTGTATTAAACCACTTTGTCATTTCCATAGCAACTCTTTTCTCATCTCCTTTTGCCATAGAAAAGTATCTTGTAAAGTCATCGTTTATATCTTGAAATCTCTTAGGAATTGCTCCAAGCAAAACCGTCATATCAAGCATTCCATCATACAAACTAAAATCGTTTGAGCTAATCAAATCAATCTCGTTTTCTTCTTGTATTATCCAATGTTTTTCTCTTAAATCTTTCGCTGTTTTTAAGAGTTCCTCTTTTGTTGTTTTGTTTGCCCAAAAGTTTTCAAGTGCAAACTTTAACTCCCTTTTTTCACCGATTCTTGCAAATCCTACAATGCTATTTTTTGGCATTAGTTTATCCCTTTTTTATATTTTTATTTTGTGAAAATGTTTACATGTAAGCTTTTACATGTAAGAAAAAAACAGGGATTTTTGGAGGATGTGAGCCTGAGCGACGAAAACTATAAAATCTACAATTGCACCTTTTAAAGCATAAATGTTTTGAGTGTTTTAAAACTCTCGCTGTTCTTTTTTTAAAGAAACAATTACAATGGCATGGGCAATTTAGTATTAAAGAAAGAGTAGAGCATTTATCCGGCGGATCATCTTCTTTTTCTTCATCAGACTCTTTTTTGTTTTTGAAAAGCTTTTTTGCGTTGTTTATTTGTGTTTTGATTCTTGCATACGTGCTATATGCTTGAATTGTGGCAAGTGTAAAGTAGTTTTTTTTACCAAAACCTTTAATTATGAATTTTATCACCTCTTTTAAAAAATAATTTGGTATTGTATCAGAAAATTTTGCTTTTACATGTAAAGGTTTAAAAATTTATTTTTCTTATACTTTAATCATTTTTTTGATAGCCTTTCATCCTTTTAAAAATTTGCTTTAGGATTTATTTTGCCACTTTCACGTCTTAACAACGAACAATACGAAGCTGCAACTGCACCATTTGGCTATAACTTAATCATAGCGAGTGCAGGAACTGGCAAAACTTCAACGATTGTGGCTAGAATCGGACATCTTCTAAAAAAAGGGATAAACCCTGAAGAGATTTTACTTTTAACTTTTACAAACAAAGCAGCAGCCGAAATGCTAGAGAGAGTTTCACTTTTCTTTGAAAAAAGTGTGGTTGAAAAAATAGAGTCAGGAACCTTTCATGCAGTTAGTTACAGACTTTTAAAAAAGCTTGGTAAAAAAATCGTTTTAAAGCAGCCAAAAGAGTTGAAAATACTTCTTAAAGCTATACATGCAAGAAGAAGATTTGACCATATAGACTCAACCGTGAAACCTTATCAAGCTTCCTATCTTTATGATCTTTTTTCACTTTTTCAAAACTCGGAGATAAAGCTTAGTTTTTCAGAGTGGCTTAAAAAAAATGAGAGTGAACACACTCCATATTTTGATATTTATGAAGATATTTTAGAAGAGTTTAGTGAACAAAAAAGACTTTTTGGATATGTTGATTTTAACGATTTGCTTACTCTCATGAGAGATGAATTAAAAGAAGATAGCAGCATAAAATTTAAAGAGATTTTAGTAGATGAATACCAAGATACAAACACTCTGCAAGGCTCTTTGATTGAAGCTTTTAAGAGTAGTAGTCTGTTTTGCGTTGGTGATTATGACCAAAGTATTTATGCTTTTAATGGTGCAGATATAAACATCATAGGAAGTTTTAAAGATAGATTTTTAGGAGCAAATGTTTTTACTTTAAATAAAAATTATCGCTCTTCTGAAATCATTTTATCCTTGGCAAATAAGGTGATTGAGAAAAATCCAAGGCTTTATCCAAAAAAACTTGAAGTTACAAGAAGCGGAGTGTTTGATAGTCCAAAACTTTTGATTTATAACGAACTTTTTGAACAGTACAAAAGTATATCGTTAAAGATATTTGAATCAAAAACGCCAAAAAAAGATATAGCAGTAATCTTTAGAAATAACTCAAGTGCAGACGGAATAGAAGCGTGTTTAAGGGAACTTGGCGTTACATGTAAAAGAAAAGGCGGAGTTAGTTTTTTTGACGCTCGTGAAGTAAAAGCTATGCTTGATTTAGTAACAATGGCTGTAAACCCAAAAGACATGATGGCTTTTATACACATTTTTGAGTATGCAAAAGGGGTTGGTGCAGCACTTTCAAAAGAGATTTTTGATGGGCTTTATGAGCTTGGCAGCGGTAGTATCATGAAAGGATTTTTAGAGCCAAAAGATATACCTAATGTTTTCAAAAAGAAAGTGCAAAATACGGCTCTTGGACTCTTTGTAGATATCTTGGAAGTTGGAATTGTTTCAAGTTTTGAAAAACTAAAATTTGACGAAGATTTTTTAAGTAATCCAATCTTAAAACATAGCAAGATAAATGAAGAAAATTCAAAATTTTTATACGCTTTTTACAAATTTTTAAAAGATTCAAAAAGACTTAAAAATCCTAGTTCTTTAGTGGAACACGCTGTAAATTCACAAATTTTTGAAAACATAAAAGATGGTTTGGCTAGAAAAAGAGCTACTCTAAAAGATGGCAGTGTTGATGAGAAGCTTTTTGGTGAGGCAAAAGATAGGATAGCTGTAAAGGGGGCATTGTTAAGAGATTTAGCTAAAAACTATAAAGATAGTGAGAGATTTTTAAATGCTTTAACTCTTGGAAGCAATGAAATAAGCGAGGGTGATGGAGTTAATCTTTTAAGCATTCATGCAAGTAAAGGCTTGGAGTTTGAAGAGGTTTATATAGTTGATTTGATGGACGGACGCTTTCCAAATAGAAAACTCATGAATATGGGAGGAAGCTTGGAAGAAGAGAGAAGGCTTTTTTATGTTGCAACTACAAGAGCAAAAGATAAACTTTTTTTCTCATACGCATCTTATGATAAAGTAAAAAAAATAGATTATATAGCCTCGCAATTCCTAAAAGAAGCGGGTTTAAGCACAAGTTAATATCATTATAGTAATCAATAATAATTATCAAAAAATAAAATTTTGTAAAATTTACTTTATATTAAAACCAAATTAAAGATAAATTGTGACGAGCAAACTACAATTACATTGTCTAAACGACAAACCTCCTTTTTGTAGCATTATAGGAGTTGCGGTTTATTTTTTCTACACATCCTTTAATAAATCGCAACTTCGCTATAATGCCTTTCATGAAACTTTTAATCACATTTTTTTTATTTTTTAATATCATCTTTGCTTCATCTTTGCATTTTGCTATGAGGGCAAATCCAAGCAGGATAAATCCTATACTCTCTACAGATTCTGTAAGTAGTGAGATAAGTCAGTGGATTTTTAATAGTTTGATTACTTATGATGAAAATGCTTCCATAAAATCAGAACTTGCTTCAAGCTATAAGTTTTTAGATGATATAACACTTATTTTTACTCTAAGAGATGATGTTTTTTGGAGTGATGGAGAAAAATTTACAGCAAAAGATGTGTTTTTTACGTATGAGACTATTTTATCTCCAAACATTTTTACACCATACTCAGAGGGTTTTAAACATGTAAAAAATGTTGAACTACTTGATGACTACAATATAAAAATCACTTATAAGTATCCATACTTTAAAGCATTGGAGATTTGGATGATGGGGATTTTGCCTTGGCATATTTTAAAAGATGAAAAAGATTTAATGACGAGCAAATTTAACCAAAATCCTATAGGTACAGGACCATATATAATAGAAGAGTTTTCACTCTCTCGTGGCATAAAACTTAGAGCAAATGAAAATTATTTTTTAGGAAAACCAAGTATTGATAGTTTTATTTATAGTTTTGTTCCAGATAGTGCTACTGCTTTTTTGATGTTAAAATCTGGTCAGCTTGACTATGCTGAATTAACTCCAATGCAATTGAAAAAACAAGTTGATAGTAGCTTTTTTGAAAAATTTAATATTTATGAGACCATCTCTTACTCTTACGCGTATATTGGTTTCAATTTGAATTTACCAATTTTTCAAGACAAGAGAGTTAGGGAAGCCATTTCTCTTAGTATCAATAGAGATGAAATCGTTGATATCATACTTTTTGGAGAAGGAGAGGTTGCAACTGGTCCATTTTTATCAGGTACTAAAGCCTTCAATGAAAATATAAAAGCGCCAAAACAATATATTAAAAAAGAAAAAGAACTCTTAGGTGAAGCTGGGTATAACGAAAAAAATCCTTTAAAGTTTGAACTTGTAACAAATAGTGGAAGTAGGACTTATGTTGCGCAAATTATACAGAGCCAACTAAAAAACAGTGGAATAGATATGAAAATAAGAGTTTTAGAGTGGCAAGCTTTTTTAAATACTGTAGTTATGCCAAAAAATTATGATGCTGTTTTACTTGCTTGGTCACTTGGAATAAAACCAGATGCATATCAAATATGGCATAGTGAATCTACAAAAATGGGTGGATTTAATATAGTTAGTTATAAAAATGAAAAAGTCGATGAACTTATAAAACTTGCAGAAAAAGAGGTTAATGAAGAGAGGTTCTCACATATATATCAGGAGATTTTCAAGTTGATTGCGAATGATAATCCTTATATTTTTCTATATATTCCAAATACAATAACAGCTATAAAAAAAGATATAAAAGGCGTTAAACCGTCTATTATTGGTATTAAGCACAATATTTTGGAGTGGAAAATAGGCAACTTTTAGCTTTTTTAGGTATAATAGCGACTTATATTTACCATAAGGGGAAGATGATGAAAAAAATATTGTTAGCTGCGAGCTTGAGTGCTGCGCTTTTTGCAAACCCTTTTGAGATTACTCCAACAATCACAGGTGTATTTCCAGAAGGCAACTTAGATCTAAAAAACCAATTAGCAATGGGTTTAAGAGTTGGTTACAATTTTGACCATGTTTTACTTACAAAAATCGAAACAGGTGCAGAATTTACAAGGGCTGGATACAAAGCAAAACCAGGTGCTGGTGATAGACATACTTTAATAAATAGATATTTCGTTAATGCTATTAAAGAGTTTGACTTATCAAAAAAATTAGCAGTTTATGGATTGGCAGGTGTTGGTTATGAAGATATCAGAACTGAAAGATATGATAATGATGACAGCATGTTTGGTCAATACGGTGTTGGTTTAAGATATGCACTAACAGAAGCACTTTCACTTAGAGGCGAATTAAGACATGGTATTAAATTTGATCATGGTGACAACAATCTATTTGCAACTTTAGGTTTTACATATAGATTTGGTCAAACAGCAGAAACTCCAGTAGTTGAGCCAACCCCAGTTACTCCAGCGCCAGCTCCAGTATATGGCGATAGTGATGGTGATGGTGTTACAGATGATAAAGATTTATGCCCAAATACACCAAAAGGTCAAGTAGTTGACGCTGTTGGTTGTGTCAAAGTAATAAGTCTAAAAGTTAACTTTGGATTTGACAAGGCTGATATTACTCCAGAGTTTGATAGCCAAATTCAAACAGTAGCAGCTGTATTAAATAGTGAAAAAGATTATAGTGTTAGACTAGAAGGTAATACAGATTCAACAGGACCTGCTGCTTACAACATGAAACTTTCAGAAAAAAGAGCAAAAGCTGTTGCTGATAGACTTGTTGAACTTGGTGTTGCGAAAAGCAGAATCACAACTGAGTGGTTTGGTGCTACAAGACCTATAGCTGATAACAAAACTCCAGAAGGTAGAGCTGAAAACAGAAGAGTTGATACATCTTTTGCTAAATAGTTAGAGTTTTAAATGGAGGCACTTACGATTGAAAACTTGAGTGCTCTTCTTGTAACCTACGGTCTTAGGATCGTAGGTTCCATTGTTATTTTTTTTGTTGGTAAAAAATTAGCCCATTGGCTTACCTCTTTCATAACTACACTTATTAAAAAAAACAATCAAAGATGAAACAATCATACCTTTTATAGGTAGTGCTATATACATCATTTTACTTATTGTGGTTGTATTTGCAGCACTTGGAAACCTTGGTATTCAAACAACATCGTTTGTAGCAGTTTTGGGAGCTATGGGTTTAGCTATTGGTATGGCGTTAAAAGATACATTTTCAAGTGTTGGCGCTGGAATACTTATAGTTTCGTTTAAACCATTTGGCGTAGGTGATAGTATAAATACTTCGGGTGTTGCTGGAACGGTAGAATCTATAAATATTTTTAGTACGGTTTTAAAAACCGGTGATAATAGAAGAATAATTATCCCAAACTCTAAAATTATCTCCAATAATATTGTAAATGAATCGGCAAAAAAAGTAAGAAGAGTAGAGCTCATATTTGGCATTGGTTACGATGATGATTTAAAAAAAGCGAAAACTATCCTTGAAGAGATAGTCGATAATGAACCAAAGATATTAAAATCACCAACTCCTGTCGTTGCAGTTTGTGAATTAGCTGCAAGCAGTGTAAATTTTACAGTTAGAGCTTGGGTTAAAACCCCAGATTTTACGGAAGTTCAGTTTATTTTAAATGAGACAGTAAAACTTAAATTTGATGAAGAGGGTATATCTATACCTTATCCACAACTTGAAGTTACGCAAAAAAACAGCGAAGCAGTAAAATGAAAAAAGTAACAACTCTTTTTGATTTGGATGGTACACTTATAGATTCAACGCCGGCTATTTTAGAAGGGTTTAACTATGCATATGAATATTTTGGTACAAAAAAACCAAAACAAGAGGATATAACAAGACTTATAGGTTATCCTCTTGATATTATGTTTGCAAAGCTTGGTATTGATGAGAGTTTGGCTATGAGTTATGTTGAAGCATACAAAAGCCATTATTCAAAAATTGCAAAAGAAAAAACTACTTTGCTAAAAGGCGCAAAAGAGGCTATAGAGTTAGCTAGTGAATTTTCAAATGTTGGTATTGTGACAACAAAGACAAGCAGATATTCTAAAATTCTTTTAGAACATTTTGATGTTTTAAAGTATTTACATGTAATAGTTGGTAGAGAAGATGTCAAAAATCCAAAACCTGATGCTGAACCTATAAATAAAGCAGTAGAAACATTAAATGTGGATAAAAAAAATACTTGGATGATCGGCGATACTGTACTTGATTTGATGGCTGCAAAAAACTCAAATGTTAACTCTGTAGCTTTACTTTGTGGTTACGGGATGAAAGAGGATTTAGAGAAATATACAAAAAATATTTTTCCTGATCCACTAAGCGCAACTAAATTTTTGCAAAATCTCTACTCGTGAGATTTTGCTATATCCTTTAAGGCATTTATCAATCTATCTACATCCTCTTTTGTATGTGAAAAGTGAAGAGAAACTCTAAGCCAACCTGGTTTTTCACTAAAATTTTCATCATCTTTATAACCTAGTAAATCATGTCCGTAAGGTCCTGCACAGTTACATCCTGGTCTTGTTTGAATACCATATTTATCACTTAAAATAGCAGCAACAATATAAGGATTAACTCCTTTTATATTCAGAGAAAATATAGGCAATTTATCTTGTTCATGATTGCAATATAGATTTATGTTTTTTATCTTTTTTACGCTTTTACCAAAATAGTATCTAAGTTCACTCTCTTGTTTTTTTATAAACTCTAAACCTATTTTATTTCTAAGCTCATAGGCCAAACTAGCTTTTATAAATTGCAAAATTCCTGGAGTTCCAGCATCTTCTCTAAGTTCAAAATCATCTAAATATCTTTGTGAAACTCGAGATACATAACCAACAGTTCCACCACCAGCAAAAGTTGGAGTATCGTAATCTTTGCACAAATCTTTTTTGATAACTAAAATACCGCTACTTCCAACGCCACCTATGAGTTTATGGGGCGATAAAAACAGAGCATCATAAAAGTTGCAATCAACATTCATATGAGCACTTGCAGTTGCAGAGTCTAAAGCTACGATACCGCCATATGATTTTACTAATTTATAAATTTCTTTATAATCACTCAAAACACCAGTCACATTTGAAGCAACGCTAAAAGAGGCTATGATTTCTCTATGTTTATTTTGTTCTAGCGTCTTTTTTAATACGTTTAAATCAATTTTTTCATTGCAATCAAGTGGAATTCTTATCAATTCACAAAGTGCTTCACGAAAACTTACCTCATTTGAGTGGTGTTCATAAGGACCAACTAAAACAAGCGGCAAATCTATATCTAAATTTTTTAAACGTTTTTTTGTTTTTGGAGGTATATAAAGTCCAAGAATTTCTTGAAATCTCTTAATAGCCCCAGTTGCTCCTGTTCCAGTTGGAAGTATATAAAAGTCATCGCTAATTTCTAAAGTTTTGTGTAAAGATTTTCTTCCATTACTATAATATTCGCTTGTTATTTTTGCGCTTGAAGAGACTTCAGAGTGAGTATTTGCATAAGTTTTTAGTATCTTTTGAAGCTTTCTCTCTATTGGTTTGTAACCAAGCCCAGAAGCTGTAAAATCAAAGTAAAGTATATCTTTATCTAAAATTATATTTTTTTTAAAATCTTGCACAAAATTTCCTAAGTATTTATAAAGCAGATATTATAGCAAAATGGGTAAAAAAGAGATAGAAAAAAATGATTAAAAAAATCTTTACATGTAAATAACATTTTTTTGTGATAAAATCGCAGATTAGTTTATATAAGGAAAAAATGGATGGAAATGTCTATATCCACACCCGCTCTTCTATTTCCAGCGCTCTCTTTGATGCTACTTGCCTACACAAATAGATTTTTAACTACCGGTCAATTAGCAAGAATGCTCGGACGTCAAATCGAGACAAATGAAACAGCTCCACACAACATATCAGGACAGATAAAAAACTTAAATCAAAGGTTGGAACTTACAAAATGGATGCAAGTTTTTGGAACACTTTCCATTTTGTTTTGCACGCTTTCCATGTTACTGCTTTTTTTAGGGTATCAAAGCTATGGTGAAAAAGTTTTTGGACTTAG
>JBKECC010000137.1:0-3775 GCA_047974135.1 Campylobacteraceae bacterium
AAGTTTACATGTAAAGGAAAAATCCTTTACATGTAAGAAAAGAAAACTTATAGTTTTCCGCCTTCAACGATTAAGTCATTTGGATTTATAGTATCGCCATAAACTGGTTTTAGAGTTGCATCGTAAGCTTTTAGTGCAAAACTCTCTTTTCCAAGTTCTACGAGTTCATTGTTTATCCAATCAGCTAAAACGGTGTCGCCAAGTTTAACTGCAGGAGCAATCGCATCTACATCACCAAGTGAACCGATACCAACGCTAAAACCTTCATTTCCAAGCGCCCAAGCAAACACTAAAGCGTTATCGTGTGCTAAAGCAATGCCACGTCCATCACGAAGAGCTTGAAAAGCTTCTGTGTTTTGGTCATATTTTAAAAGTTCGATTTCTGGGTAATTTTTTGTAAAGTAAATATCAGCAGTTGTGCCTTTGTTTACGATAAGTTTTTTACCTTTTAAATCTTCAACCGATTTAATTTCGCCGTTCTTTGACACAACTCCAAGAGCTGTTTTAAAGTATGGATTTGCAAAAAGAACTTTTTCAGCTCTCTCTTTTGTGTATGTAAAGTTTGCTAAAACTATGTCAGCTCTACCGCTTTCTAAGATAGCAACTCTTGCCGCTGCTTCTACTGGAACAAACTCCACTTTGTCTTCACTACCAAGCAAATCTTTTGCAAATCTTTTCGCAAAGTAGATATCGTAACCTTGATAAGCTCCGTTGCTGTCAACATAACCAAAAGGTGCTTTGTCGCTAAATACCGCTATTCTAACAACACCTCTTTCTTTGATTAAATCAATAGAAGTTTTTGGTGCAGCAGCAGACTCTTTTTTGTCTCCGCTACTTCCGCAACCAACTAAAAATGCAAGCGAAAAAATCGCAACTGCAGCCAATTTGAAAAATTCCTTCATGTCATACTCCTTAAATTTTTTAAAATCAGATGGAATCATACTATTTTAAACTTAATTAAATCTATAAGTTTTATCAAGTTTTATTTACATGTAAAGGTTTAAACTCTAAACATCAAAACTAAAACGATTTAAAAAGCGCTGTGCTCGTTCAGTTTTTGGATGAGTAAAAAAGTTCTTTGGGCTATCTTCTTCTACTATCAAACCCTCATCCATAAAAATAACTCTATTTGCCACGGCTTTTGCAAAAGCCATTTCGTGAGTTACGATTATCATCGTCATGCCACTTTTTGCTAACTCCAACATAACATCCAAAACTTCTCTTACCATTTCAGGATCCAAGGATGCCGTTACTTCATCAAAAAGCATGATTTCTGGATTCATGCAAAGTGCTCGGACTATGGCAACTCTTTGTTTTTGTCCGCCACTAAGTTCTCTTGGATAAGCGTATAGTTTATCTTTTAATCCCACTCTCTCTAAAAGTGTTACTGCTCTTTTTGTCGCTTCTTCTTTACTTACTCCACCAGCTTTCGTTGGTCCTAAGATAATGTTATTTAGGATATTCATATTTGAAAACAGGTCATAACTTTGAAAAACCATACCTATTTTTTGGCGGACTAAGTTCCATCTTGTATCTTTGGAGTTTAGCTTTTGCCCATTAAAGACAATCTCTCCTCCTTGAATACTCTCTAATCCATTTATGCATCTTAAAAGTGTACTTTTTCCACAACCACTTGGCCCAATGACAACTAAAACTTCGCCTTTATTTACATTTGTGCTTATATCTTTTAAAATGACATTTTCGCCATACTGTTTTTTTAAATGTTTAATCTCTAATAAATGTTGCAAAATCGCTCCCTTAAGCTTGCCATTTTTTCTCTAACGCTCTCGAAAACAAAGAGAGTGGATAACAAATGATAAAATACAAGAAAAATATAAAAATAAATACCCAAAAATAGGCGTTTGGATTTGATATATATGACATCGAAACTATCTGTTGACCAACCTTCACCACCTCAACAACTGAGATAATTGTAGCAAGCGGAGTTGTTTTTATGATTCTCGTTGCAAGATTTATAGAAGAGGGCAAAATCCTCCTAAAAGCTTGCGGGATTATCACATATCTATATATTTGAAAGTTATTTAACCCCAAAGCTTCTGCACTTTGCCTTTGGCTAATAGGAAGTGAAAGGATAGCAGAACGCACCAAGTCTCCCATCTCAGCAATTCCCCAAAGTGAAAAAACTAAGATAGTTACAAGTTGGGCCCCTAAGTTTTGGAAAAATCCATAGTAAAAGATAAAAAGTAAAACAAGAATTGGCATGATTCTTATAATCTCTAAATAAACCTTTGAGATGATGTAGATAAGCTTGTTTTTGCTTGTCATGATTATGCCAAAAATAATCCCAAGAGTTATGGAAAAAAAGATGGAAATTACGGCTATGCGCATAGTAACCAAAAGTCCGCCCATCAATCTTTGGAAGTTTATGCCTTCAAATAATATATCAATTCCCAAAGCTTGCAAACCTCACTTTTTTCTCTATAAATGTGATGAGAAATGAAATAGGAAGAAGGATAACAAGATACGCCACAACAAGCAAGAAAAGTGCCTCATTTGTTTTATATACGCTTCCTATGATGTCTTTTGTTAAAAATACTAAATCAGCCAAAGCTACGATGTAAACTACTGATGATTCTTTGATGAGAAATATGATATTTGCACCAAGTGCAGGCACTGAGAGAACCAAAGCTTGTGGTAAAAGGATATATAAAATAAGTTGAAATTTTGTAAGTCCAATGCTTAGAGCTGATTCTATCTGTATCTTTTCGACTGACTCCAAGCCACTTCTAAAGGCTTCTGCCATGTAACTTCCACCTAAGAATGCTAAACCTATAATGGCACTTGTGGTTGCTTCAAATTTCAAGCCAAAATGCAAAAGTGCTATCTGTATAAGTAAAGGCGTGTTACGCGAGAGTTCTATATAAATGTTCACGATAGTGCTTAGTATTTTGACTTTAAAATATATTATAAGTGAACATAAAAATCCAACGATGATAGATATAATAATCCCACAAAAAGAGAGATATAGCGTTACAAATGCTGCATCTATATATCTTGGAATGCTTCTTATGATAAAATCAAAATCCATTAACTACCTTTACATGTAAAAATATAATACTATCTAAAATTGTATTAATTTTTTTGAAAATATACTAAACCAATCTATAAACTTATATAAATAAAAAATCTTACATTTGACAAAAAAGGTGCATTATCTTACAATTTCATAATCTTATTTTAAGAAGGAGTTTTGTATGAGCAAAAAAGAGTGCTTAAGTAACGCTGTATGCGTTGCAGGCAAGGTGCAAAAAATTGTTTTAAGCGTTGTTGAGTTTATCTTACCAATTCTTCTTGTTCTCTCATTGTTGGGAAGTTTTGTTTTTGCTATAGTTGCTGCTATAGCGGCTCCGGGATTTTTTGGTAGCATACTTGCGTTTATCTTTACTTTTGTTGGTTCAATCGTTGGAACTTTGATATCTTTTTATATTATTTACGCACTTAAAGCTATAAAAGATGGTGTTTCTGGCGCCGAGGATTACTCTTGTGTTACCGATCTTGTAGATAAAGGCGAAAGCAATTTACAAAAAACAGAAGAGAAAGTAGAAGAGGGTTTAAAAGAGGCAGAAGCAGATATAAAAAAAGAGATAGAAAAAGTTAATGAAATAGCCGCAAAAGCAAAAGCAGAAGTTAAAAAAGGAGCAGCTACTACAAAAGCTGCAGCAGTAAAAGTAAAAGATGAAGTAAAAAAAGAGGTTGAAAAAGTTAAAAAAACTGTAGCAAAAAAACCAGCTACTCCAAGAAAAAAACCTACAAC
>JBKECC010000014.1:0-22731 GCA_047974135.1 Campylobacteraceae bacterium
CACGTGAAATGTGTGATACAAAAAAGGTTTTAGACTATTGCAACCTCTTATCCAAATACTATTATTACAACGTATCTGATGGCACAAAAGAGGATATAGATAATGCCATAGATTACACAAAAAAAATGTGTGAGCTTGGCAATACTTACTCTTGTTATGATGTTTTAGTAATGCAGATAAAGCACAAAAACGACTACACTGGCGCTGATGAGTTTTTTAAAAAGACACCAGATTTTGCTACAAATATAGCTTACAGCTTTGAATCTGGCGAAATGGACGGTATCATAAATCATGAAAATGCTATAAAATATTACAAAATCGCTTGTGAAAACGGTAAAAATACCTTTGCGTGCCATAAACTTGCAAGGTATTATTTGAATGGCGATTTTTTACCAAAAGATGAGAAAAAAGCCGTGCAATATATGGAAAATTCTTGTGTAAATGGATATGAAGATTGTTATGAAATTGCCTCATTTTATGAAAAAGGCGTACATGTAAAAAAAGATATAAACAAAGCAAAAGAGTTGTATGAAAAAGGTTGCAAAAACTTTAATGACAACAGTTGTTATAAAGCAGGATTTTTAAACCTTTATGCAAAAGATGTGAAACCAAACTACGAAATTGCTAAAAAAAGTTTTGAGATTGGATGTTACGAATTGCACGAAACAAGCAGTTGCAATGAGTTAGTAAATATCTACACAAATGGCTTAGGAGTGAAAAAGGATTTGAAAAAAGTTATGTTTTTAAAAGATGGTATTAAGAAGTTAAAACCCTCAAATTCTCTTTACATGTAAAGAGTTTTACCCGTTTTTTGCGGGTAAATATCGTTTATACAAAGTCTTCTTGATTTAAGTATGCAAATGCGTACTGAGCGTAAAGTTCAGCACCAACACTTAGGCTATCCTCATCAACGTTAAAGCAACCATGATGATGAGGCCAAGTTGTATCTTTTTCTTTGTTTCCAGCACCTACAAGAGCAAAAGCACCTGGAATATTTTCGGTATAAAAGCTAAAATCTTCACCACCAGTTGTTGGACGCTCAAACACAAGTGAATTTTCACCAAAAGCCTCTACTGTTACTTTTTGAGCCAAAAGTGCAGTTTTTTCATCATTTATAACAGGCAGGGTTCCATATATATAATCAACCTCAGCGCTTGCTCTATACATAGCAGCTACTTGATTGGCATAACGCTCAATGGCAGCTTTTAACTTTTCTCTTGTTTTAACATTAAAACATCTAACAGTACCATCAAGCACTGCGTTTTCTGCTATAACGTTAAATCTTGTTCCAACTTCCATTTTGCCGATAGTTACAACGGCAGGTTCAAGTGGGTCTATCTCTCTTGAAACAATAGCTTGCAAATTCATAACAAAGGCCGAAGCAACCATGCACGCATCAACTGTATCATGAGGCATTGAGCCGTGTCCACCTTTTCCTTTAAAACGAACTGTAAGTAAATCAGCAGATGCAAAACTTGAACCAACAACACAAGAGACTTTACCTGCTGGCGTTTGTGACCAAATATGCATTCCAAAAGCACTATCAACGCCTTCTAAAACACCTTGTCTTACCATCTCTTTTGCACCCTCGGCCAACTCTTCTGCTGGTTGAAAAACAAGCCTTACATTTCCTTTTAGCTCTGCTTTTATCTCATTTAGAGCTTTTGCGGCACATAGAAGCATAGAAGCATGTGCGTCATGCCCGCAAGCGTGCATATTTCCCTCAATGGTTGATTTATAATCTATAGAGTTGTTAAGTTCTTTAACAGGAAGTGCATCTATATCGGCTCTAAGTAATATAGTTTTTCCTTTTTTGCCACCTTTTATCTCAGCAATAACCCCTGTTGGCTCTGTTAAGCGGTAGTTGATGCCAAGTTTGTCTAACTCTTGTGCTATTTGTTTTGTTGTTCTAAACTCTTTCCATGGAAGTTCAGGATGACGGTGCAAATCACGTCTAAACTCAATCATACTTTTTGTGTTTTCTTTGATAATTTTCTTTATATTTTCATTTATCACTATAAACTCCTAATATTTTTATACTCTAATCATTCCCACCATAAAGCCTGCCAATACTACAGAAACAATGGTAACGGATATAAAACCACCTATTAACATTGGTGGCAGCATGTAGTCAGTTAACACAGCACGCTCTTTTTCATCTTTTGTTAAGTGATTAATAACTTCATTTGTGATGATATAGTCAGCTGGAAATCCATAAAGTGCAGTTAGCGCGATGCAAAAGGCAAGTTTTGTACTAACTTTTAAAAGCTTTCCTGCTATGGTTGCAAATATATACATGCCAATAACGGCCATAACTATAAGAACTACAAGTGGCACGATAAGGTTTATTAACATTTCTGGCGTTGCCCTGCTTAGAGAGTTAAAAACAAAAAGCATCAACCCCATAACGGCAAACCCAAAACCATTTGCCTTTTTTAAAGGATGTCTCTCTAAAAATCCAACAGAGGCTGCTATAACACCAAACAACAAGCAAAGCACAAAAGGGCTAATTGCAACGATTGGTTTTAGAGCTTCTGAAGCTAAATATGCCAAACATCCAACGACTGCTATCCTAAAGAAAAGAAAGTAACTTGTATTGTATTGTGCTGGGATTTTAGAAAACAGTTTTGGCATTGGGACTGTATCGGAATTGCTATTTTCTTCTTCATGTATATCTTTTACGCCGCCTACTGAAACCCATTCACCTTTTCGGTATTTATCTAAGATTTTTTTACCTTCTTCTTTTAGCATGATAGAGGTTAGTGGATAGCCAATAAATCCTTGCATAACAAAAATAACGATAGCAAACACAGCAAGATCATTTAAACCAGCTTTTAGAGCGCCTTCTGACATGATGATGGCTGAAACAATGCCGCCAACCAAAGGTGGAATTGCTACTATGATAGTGTTCCAATCAAACATAAAATATCCAACTACTCCACAAAAAAGCACAATTCCCACAATACTTGTAAGCGAGATAAGAATTGTTTTCCACTGCTTAATCAAAATCTTCATAGATAAAAGAGTGCCCATATTTACGATAAGTAAATACATAAGCATAAGTGCAACAACTGTTGGAATGCCTGACCTTGCTACTATATCTTTTGGGAAAAACGTCCAGTATCCAAATAAAAATAAAACTGCGCACACAAATACAGAAGGAACCCAAGCCTTAGTTTTTGTGGTAACTGCATCTCCTACATACAAGACAAACATCAAAATCAAAAATGCCACCATTTGTGGCATGTCGTTCATCGGTGTCATAAAAACTCCTAAAATTCAAGCATATACATGCACTGTTTGTAAAAACGTTCATAGTATCAAAATCGTAATATAAAAAGTATTAGAAAAGGCGAACATTTTGTTTAAAATTTAATCTTTTTTAGTTATAAAAATAGAGTTTTTTCTTTGATAAAAATTTGATTTGCCTTTACATGTAACTTTTTCAATAAAAATTAATCATATAAAAAAATAGTGTTAAAAATATGGCAAATAGGTAAATGCTTTTGAAAGCTTATATTTAGCACTCTATTTTTACATGTAAAAGGTATTTTGGATTTTTGATATTGAGTTTAAAGTATTTTTTAAGTAAACTCAAATAATTCACATAAAAAAGAAAGGTTATGAAAAAGATTTTTTTGATTTTGAGTATTTTTGTAACATTTTGTTTCTCAGCAAACGCGGCTGATAAGAAGGAGGGCGATATGAAGATGATTTATATAGTTCATGGCTTTGGAGCAAGTCCCGATAGTCACTGGTTTATTTGGTTAAAAGAGAAACTTGAAGCTAACAAAAATGTACATGTAAAAATTTTAAACATGCCAGAACCTTTTAATCCTTCACTTGATAGTTGGATTTCAACCATAAACAAGGAAGCTACAAATCTCTCAAGCAACACTTTTTTTGTCGGGCACAGCCTTGGGGTTATCTCCACTTTAAAATTTATAGAGCAAAAACCAGATATTGAAATAGGTGGAGCAGTTTTGGTTTCTGGTTTTGATAAACCGCTTGCTATTTTGCCGATTTTGAATAAATTTACAGAGAAAAAGCTTGATTATAAAGTTATAAAACAGAAGATAAAAAACATAGCCTCCATAACTGCAAGCGACGATGAGATAGTTCCTTCTTCGCTCACAAGAGAGTTGGCACAAAACATAGGTTCAGAATACATAGAATTAAAAAGTGGAAAACATTTCTTAGATAGTGACGGATACACAAGCTTTGAACTTGTATATGAAATTTTAGAGAATATGATAAAGCAATAGTTGGCTATTTTTATCATTTTATAATTATATAAAAGATATTATGTTTTAAACATAACAGGAGAAGCATAGTGCAAAATAATCCTTTTTATTATGGTGGAGCAGTTGAAAAAGAGCATTTTTGCAACAGAGAAAATGAGATAAAAGAGTTAAAAAAAGATATAAATGCAGGTCTTGATATCTTGATTTATGCACCAAGAAGATTTGGCAAAACCTCTTTTGTACTAAAAACCCTAAAAGAGATGCAAGAGCAAAATACAAAATACGTTTTTTTGGATTTAATGCAAATCTCAACTATTGATGAGTTTATAAACAGATACTTCAACATCCTGGCAAAAAGCCTAGAAGAGCCAATAGATAAGGTTATCAACTTTTTCAAAAATGTTTTAAATTTAAGACCAAATATAGCCGTAACCTTTGATAGCGATATGAAACCTAGTTTTTCATTGTCTTTAAGTAGTGAAGATAGAGAGAAAACCCTAGAAGATGTGTTAAATATACCACTTGAGTTTGCAAAAAAAAATCAAAATATAGTTATTGTATTTGACGAGTTTCAAGAAGCCACAACACTAAATCTAGAAGCAAAACTAAGAAGCGTTATACAGCATCAAAATAACAAAGTATCTTACATCTTCATGGGTAGCAAAAAGAGTCTTTTGCATGCTATGTTTTTGGATAAAGCAAGGCCATTTTATAAGTCTGTAAAACATTTTAAAATCGAAGAGATAAAGTTAGAGAGTTGGGAGAGGTTTATAACTTCAAAGTTTAATGAGACTAAAAAACAAATCAATAAAAAATACATAGAAGATATATTTGCCATAACAAAAGGGTTTGCATACTATACGCAACAATTTGCTCATGAACTGTGGAACAATACAAACAAAAAAGTTGATGATGAAATTTTTTACAATACCCTAAAAATCATAGTTGAAAGAGAAGAAGACCTATTTACATTGGAATTTGATAACTTAACCCCAAACCAAAAAAAAGCACTAAAAATCGTGGTAGAAAAGGGTGGAAAAATGCTTTATGATGAGCAGTATTTGGCAAAATATCAAATCAAATCTGCTTCGTTTCAAACAGCTTTGCAAGGATTACTCCAAAAAGATATTTTGGATAAAAACAATAAAGAGTATTACTTTATAGACCCACTTTTTGAGTATTGGTTAAAAAAGTAATCTATTCGCTTGTTACATGTAAAACTTCTTTGATTAGAAGTTGTGGTGTTACAAGTCCTCTGAAACTATTTTTTGAAACATAAAAAACGATATCTATAGTATCGCCTCTTTTTACATCTACATCGTAGTTAAAAAACAAGGCTTCTACACTTTTTTCATCATCATCTTGAAGAATTAGCTTTTTGTGGCGTTCATCTTTTCCTATAAATTTATCAACTTTTACATGCATATTTTTTAGTACAAAGTTTGGCTTAGGGTTTTTTTGACCATAAGGTTCAAAATACTCTAAAATTTCGAGTAGTTCAAAATCTATAGCATCAATTTCAAGCTCTCCTAAAACATCTTCACCAACTAAATCTTCATCTATTTCATAACAATCCATGGATGAGATTATCTCATGTTTAAAGATATTTAGATTCTCTTTTAAAAGCGATATACCAGCAGCTCCAAAGTGTCCGCCAAAACTAAGCAGCAACTCTTCGTGTTTTGAGACTAGAGAGAGTATATCAACTCCAGCAACACTTCTTGCACTTCCTTTTGCTCTATCTTCATTTAATGAAAATACGATGGCTGGCTTTTTAAACCTTTTAGAAAGTCTTGAAGCTACGATACCAACAACACCTTCATGCCACTCTTCACCCCAAACTACGATGATACTATCGTTTTCTTCTATTTTTTCCAAAGATGACTCAAAAAGTACTCTCTCTTCATCTTTTCTTCGGTTATTGATTTCTACAATCTCTTCAAGTCTAGCTATGGCTTCACGTTTGGATTTTGATTTTATAAACTGAAAGGAAAACATCGCATCTTCCATGCGTCCCGCACTATTTAATAGTGGTGAAATTAAAAAAGATATATCTTCACTCTCAAAACAGTTTTTACCAAAAATCTCTTTTATAGCCATAAATGCTGGTCTTTTTGAACAATTTAAAAGAGGAAGTCCTCTTTTTACCATTACTCTATTTATATCTTTTAACTCCATCATATCAGCGATGATGGCGATGGCAAGTAAGTCGAGATGTTTGCTTAAATCATACTCTAACTCACAAACTTCTTTTATGGCAGCTATAAAATACCACGCAACTTGAGCCCCACAAATCTCAGGGTTTGGAAAGGTGCAATCTTCTTGTTTTGGATTTACGATTGCATAAGCATCAGGCAAAATTTGAGGAGGTGTGTGGTGGTCGGTTATGATAAGATCAATGCCTCTTTGCTTGCAAATAGTTGCAGCTTCAACTGCTGAGATACCGTTATCAACCGTTATAACTATATCTGCTTTTACTCTATCTAAAATGGAAGGGTTTAAACCATAACCATCCGAAAACCTATTTGGTA
The DNA here is from genome assembly GCA_047974135.1 of Campylobacteraceae bacterium. GTDB lineage: Bacteria > Campylobacterota > Campylobacteria > Campylobacterales > Campylobacteraceae > JAIRQK01. Next base: position 6,776 of record JBKECC010000014.1, read on the forward strand.
TCTCAACTTCATGCAAAATACCAACATCATCAAAAAATTCACTCAAAATAACAGAAGAGACTACTCCATCAACATCATAGTCACCAACGATAACTATTTTTTGTTTTTTCTCTATCGCCTCTTTAACTCTTAAAGCCGCCTTTTTAATGTCTTTAAACAAAAAAGGTGATGGAATGAGAGATAACTTTGTGTGGCAGTCTTTTTCGAATCTTCTTACTAATATCTCTCTTACTGCCTCTTTGTCTAGCCTAACCATTGCTTTTAGCGTTTTTCATTGAAGCTTCAACGAAAGATAGAAGTACTTCATTTGGGTTTGTAAGACGTGAAGTAAACTCTGGGTGAAATTGAACACCTATAAACCAAGGATGATTTTGTAATTCCACCGCTTCTATAAGACCATCGCTCTCACCTGAAACTATAAGTCCAGCATTTTCCAGCTGCTCTCTATAAGCTGGATTTGCTTCATAACGATGTCTGTGTCTCTCTTTTATCTGCGTTTCATCATTATAGACTTTTCTTAAAAGTGAGTCTTGTTTTGTGTTACATTTATAACTTCCAAGTCTCATGGTTCCACCAAGAGGACTTTGGAAAGTTCTTACTTGTTTTAACCCGGAATTGTCGTTAAATTCATCAATCAGATAAATGATAGGATTTTTACATGTAGGATTAAACTCTGTTGAATTTACATCTTTTATCTTTAATACATTTCTTGCAAACTCGATGATAGCAAGTTGCATACCAAGGCAAATTCCAAGATATGGCACACCATTTTCTCTTGCAAATTTTATAGCTTTCATCTTGCCTTCGATGCCACGACTTCCAAAGCCTCCGGCAACCAAAACACCATCTACATCGCTTAAATACTCTTCAGCGCTCTCAGCTTCAAGTTTTTCACTATCTATCCATTTTAGACTTACTCTTGTGTTTAGATTTGCACCTATGTGTATAAAAGATTCTGTAAGTGATTTATATGATTCTTTTAAGTCTATATATTTACCAACAAAGCCAATTTTTACTTCATATTTTGGCTCTATTACTCTTTTTACCAGTGTTTTCCAAATACTCATATCTGGGTTTAAATCGCCTAAATCTAAAGTTTCAGCGATTGGATTTAATATATTTTGTTTTTGAAAATCAAGCGGAACTCTGTATATCGTTGGAGCATCAAGTGATTCTATAACGCTATTTTTCTCAACTCCACATGAGAATGCAAGTTTGTTTTTTAACTCTTTTGGAAGTGGCATCTCTGTTCTACAGATTAGCATATCTGGCGTGATACCGATTCTTCTAAGTTCTTGAACTGAGTGTTGTGTTGGTTTTGTTTTAAGTTCACCAGCAGCTTTTATAAAAGGAACCAATGTTAAGTGGATATTATAAGCTCTTTTTCTTCCAACTTCGCTTCTCAATGCCCTAATAGCTTCTAAAAATGGTTGTCCTTCAATGTCACCAACTGTTCCACCGATTTCTACCATCAAAACATCATTTCCCTTGCCAGCTTTTTTTATTCTGTCGACTATCTCATTTACGATATGCGGAATAACCTGTATAGTCTTTCCAAGGTAATCACCACGACGCTCTTTTTCGATAACGCTTAGGTAAACCCGTCCTGTTGTGAAGTTATTTACCTGAGTCAAACTCTCATCCAAAAATCTCTCATAATGCCCTAAATCAAGGTCTGTTTCAGCTCCATCATCTGTTACAAAAACTTCTCCGTGTTCTAATGGACTCATAGTTCCTGGATCTACGTTGATGTATGGATCTGCTTTTAGAATACTTACTTTTAGCCCTGCATTTTTTAAAAGTGTAGCGATACTTGCTGCTGCAATGCCTTTCCCAAGGGAGCTTAGAACTCCTCCTGTTACAAATATATATTTAGTTTCTCTACCTTGCATGAGATTTTCCCTATTGTTTTTTTAGATGCGTGATTATAGCCAAGCAAAAGTTATAACAATGTTATTTTTAGATAGAATTAAAAATATTTTTACAATGGGAGGATAGGGTGAAAAAAATATATCTTACACTAATTTTAGGAGCTACACTCATGCAAGCTGTGACAAATGAAGTCTCTTTGGATATTTACACGGACAAAATAAGACTAAATGATATAAGAGGAGCGCAAAACGATAAAGTTTATAGCTTTGAAGTTCCATCATATCTAAATTTAGAAAATATAGACGTTATAGGTGCTTGTGATATAAGTTCAAAAACGCTTTCAACTGAGGTTGAAGCAGAGGATAAAACACTTTTAGAATTAAAAGAAAATGTAGATAAAAACAGTAGAGTGCTCTCGAGCTTAAAAACAAAAGAGAGCCTTTTAAAAAGTGCCACACTTGATAAAGTTGCAAACATAGAAAATGTAGACAAGCTTTACAAAAAAACTGGTGATTTACTACTTGAAAATTTAAATGAGCAAAGCAAAATAACAAAAGAGTTGGAAAAAGCACAAAAAGCACTTACAAAATACAGCGCTGAAAACCCACCAAAAAAGGTAAAACTTTTACATGTAAACCCTGAATATTGCACAAAAAATAGTGATAATTTCTTTGTGCAAATATCTTATGATTTTTACGAAATGGATGCAAAACCGATAAAAAAAATATATGCAAATCTAAATGAAAATAGTACAAAAATCGATGAGTTTTTACATGTAAAAAATCTAAGTTCTATTGATTTGCAAAAAATCACTGTTCGCTCTTTGGGAACAAGGTTTGTAAAAGCAGTGAAGCCAGCAAATTTTTATCCAAACTATCTTGATGTGCCAAATAAAAATAGAGCTGTTATGATGGAGATGGCGGCTCCAGCTCCAATTGCAGAAAATCGTCTAAAACAGGTTTCAAATGCAAATTTTGGACAAGCAGTTGTGCAAAATCTAGACACTCTAAGTGCATGGACGATAAAAAATGTAAATATTCCAAGAGGAGAAAATGTCGAACTTAATCTAAATACTCAAGTGCTTCCAAGCGTATTTACTATTTTGGTTGATGGATACTCACAAAGCTACCCTTTTGTAGAGTCAGAATTTACACTAAAAGACAGGGTTGAGGGAAGTGAAGCAAGATTTTATCTAAACAATTTAGCGATTGCCAATTCAAATGTGGCTACTTTATTTGCTAGCGTTCCTCAAAAGTTATATTTTGGAACAAATGAACATATTAAAGTAGATAAAAAAGAGACTAAAAACTTTACTGAAAACTCTGTATTTGGCACAAAAACACAGTCACTAAAATGGGAATATAATATCAAAAATATTTCAAATAAAGCATGGAAAGTAAAACTTTTAGAGAGACTTCCTGTTTCAAAAAATGAGAAAATAACCGTAATACTTGTAGCTGATGAAAAACCGGTAAAACAAGAAGAAGACGGGAAAGTATATTTTGAATTTACATTAAAACCAAATGAAAGCAAAAAGTTTGAATATGGTTATGATATAAAAATGCCAAAAGATATGTAAATAAAAGTTTTTATACATAAAAAGTTTACATGTAAAGAATTTATCTTTACATGTAAACAACTTCATTACAAAATAAGTTTTTCTTAAAAAAATAATAAATTAAAATTAACTTTATATATAAAATGTTATCCTTTCTGTTCATAAAAAATTTTTAAAAAGGATAAAAATGAAGTTTAGTAAACTTGTTGCTAGTGTAATTTTTGCTGGTTTAGTTGGTATTGTTTTTTCTGGATGTGTTCAAAAGTCTGGAAGTATGGGTATACAAGATATTTCGGTTCATGAAATTGATGCTAAAATGAAAAAAGGTAAAACAACACAAACTGATGTCCAACAACTCTATGGGAACCCAACCAAAAAGTCTCTTGACCAAAATGGAAATGAACAATGGGTATATGAGTACTCAGAGACAAAAAGAGGTGTTTTAGAATATGTTGGCCTTGGAAGTGGCGTAAGCGATGGATATAAAAAAAGTTTAACATTAAAATTTAATAGAAAAACTAAACTTTTAACAGATTATTATGTACTTGAAGAGGGTGCAAAAGAATACCAACAAGCTATTGGTGATGGTAGTTCACACGGTGCTGGTGTTAAATAAATTTAACGTTTCTTGATGTACAAGTTTTGTACATCAAGAATTTACTTTTTCAAATCCTCTATTTCTTCCCAAGCAATTTGTCAAATTTCTTTTGTAGTTTTTCCTCTTCTGTTTCAAGAAAAGTTGGCTTTGGAGCAAAGGTTGTCTTTTTATACAAAACACAACCTTTTTGATTTGGTTCACACTCTTTTTTTAAAAGATAACACTTGTTATTTTTTAGATGAGAACAACTCCAACTTCCGCTTATATCCATCTTTTCTCTTTTAAAAGGTATTAATCATATTTAAAAAATACGTTTGGTTTTACTAACTCTACCTCTTTGTTATATTTAAAAACCAAAATATCATTTTCACCCAAAATCTTCGCCTTTACGCCATCAATTAAAATAGCACTTCCTTCTGGTAATGCACAAATTATCTCTTCTTTATTTAGCAACAGATACTCTTCAAGTCTCTCTTCTCTGCTTTCACCGTTGTGTCCTGAGATTTTTCCAGATATAAAATGAGGATTTATTTGATACGGGAAAAAGCCTAAAGTTTCAAAAGATTTTGGGAAGATGATAGGCATATCATTTGTTGTCATCATCGTTTTTCCAGCGATATTTGCCCCAGCACTCCAACCAATATATGGCATTCCATTAGCAACTTTTTCTTTTACTGCTTCGATAATATCGTATTTGTACATATCATGAACTAATTTAAAAGTATTTCCTCCACCAACAAGTATAGAACTTGCTTCAAGAACAGCTTTTTTGTGATCTTTTACTCTGTGTATGCTTGTGATTTTTATATTTAAAGAGGATAGTGCATCTTGAACTCTCTTTTCATATGCCTCATCTACTCTTCTAACACCAGCGTATGGTATAAAAAGTATCTCTTTATCTTTTACGCCAGTTGATACTAAAAAATCTTCTATTCTCTTTAGTGCGTGAGTTAGATAACCTGTGTCTTTATAACCAGAACTTGACAACAAAAGAGCTTGTTGTTTTTCAAACTTTTTTTCACTCATTTGATTCTCCTTGAATATTTGGCTAATTTTATCCAAAAAGAATTACATGTAAAGGTTATTTTATTATGTATTGCATCCAAAGCACAGCTATACCGCTTATGATAAATTGCACAGCTATGGCGCCAACAACAAGTCCCATAAGTCGTCCTATTATCTTTTGTCCTGTTATACCCATCGCTTTTCTTATGTATATACTATATCTAAAGATAAGGTAAGTTATAAGCGCAACAAGCATAAATGCTACTACTAAGCTTACATAATCCAAAACGCTATGAGCTTGTGCCTTAAAGATGATGATAGTAGCAAAGATACCTGGTCCAAAAGTTATAGGAATACCAAGAGGAATCACCGAAATGTCCTCATGTTCTTTTGCCTCTTTTGCTTCTTCGGGAGTTTGATTTTTTGGCTTTAAGCTTCCTTCTATCATCTTTATAGCAGTAAAAAGTAGTATAAGTCCACCTATAACTTTTAGAGAGTCTATCTGTATTCTAAATAACCAAAGTACGAAATTTCCACTAAGTAAAACTACAAAAAATGCTATTATAATTGTTGAAGTGGACTTGAAAGCTATCTGTTTTATATCTTTATCTGTTGTGCCATTTGGTAAGAGTGAGAGCATTATAGCACTCACACCAAGCGGATCCATAATGGCAAAAATAGCTAAAAATTGTCCTAAGAAATTATCAAAAAATTGCATCATTATTCAGTTTTTAAAACCGCGCCCGAACTTGCATTTGTAACTAGTTGTCTATACTGTTTTAACCAACTTCCTTTGATATCTTTAACTTTTGGTTTGAAGTTTGCTCTTCTTTTTTCTATAGTTTTTTCATCAAGTAAGGCATTAATTGAGTAAGTATCAACATCTATCTCTATAATGTCTCCATCTTCTAAAAGCCCTATAAGTCCACCTTCAGCTGCTTCAGGACTTACGTGGCCTATACTAAATCCTCTTGTAGCACCCGAAAATCTTCCATCGGTTAAAAGTGCAACATCTGCTCCCAGTCCCATACCAACGATTAACGAAGTAGGGGAGAGCATCTCTTGCATTCCAGGTCCGCCACGAGGTCCTTCGTATCTTAAAACCACACAATCACCTTTTTGTACTCGTCCTCCCATGATGCCAATTATCGCTTCTTGTTGAGAGTTAAAACAAACTGCTTTGCCTTTGAAACTCCTGCTTCCGATAATTCCAGCAGTTTTTATAACACAGCCCTCAAGTGCTAAATTTCCAAAAAGAACAGCAAGTCCACCAACTTTTGAGTAAGGATTGTCTATGGTATGAATAATAGCAGTATCTTTTATATCTGCGTTTTTGATTCTCTCTTTAAGTGTTTCACCTGTAACTGTAAGATTATCTAGATGAAGTGTACCATTGTCTCTTTTTGAGATTTCGTGCATAACCGCATTCATGCCACCGGCACGGTGTACATCTTCCATATGAACTGTGCTAAGCGATGGTGCTATCTTTGCTATATGAGCTACTTTTTTACTTATATCATTTATGTCTTTTATGTTAAAGTTGACTCCAGCCTCTTTTGCAATGGCAAGCATATGTAAGATAGTGTTTGAACTTCCACCCATTGCCATATCGATAGCAAAAGCATTTCTTACTGCGTTTTCATTTAGAATATTTTTTAGTTTGTATCTATCATCAAGCGCTATTTCACAAACTCTTCTAGCTGCTTTTCTTATTAAATCTTCACGTTCTGGAGTTAAAGTTAAGATAGTTCCATTCCCAGGAAGTGCAATACCCATTGCTTCCATCAAAGTATTCATAGAGTTTGCAGTAAACATGCCAGAACATGAACCGCCGCTTGGACATGCATTGCACTCTATCTCGTATAGCTCTTCGTCTGTTATTTCACCTTTGTTATATTTTCCAACTGCTTCAAATGCACTGTTAAGGTCAAGCGGGGTTCCATCTTTTTTGTAACCTTTTTTCATTGGTCCGCCACTTACAAAAACTGTTGGAACATTTACTCTCAAAGCTCCCATAATCATGCCAGGAACTATCTTGTCACAGTTTGGAATACAAATCATCGCATCAAGCATGTGAGCATTCATGACAGTTTCTATAGAGTTTGCTATAAGTTCACGACTTGGAAGTGAGTAAAGCATACCATCATGACCCATCGCTATGCCATCATCAACGCCTATAGTGTTAAACTCAAATGGCACACATCCTGCTTTTCTTATCTCTTCTTTTATGATTCTAGCGTACTCGTTTAGATAAAAATGTCCAGGAATGACTTCTATGAAAGAGTTTGCAACTCCAATAAATGGCTTTTTAAAATCTTCATCTTTTAGCCCTGTTGCACGAAGTAAACTTCTATGTGGTGCTCTCTCAAACCCTTTTTTTACCTTATCACTACGCATTTAAAATCCTTACATGTAAAATCAAAAAACGCATTATAACAAAGCATTATAAAAACATTACTTCAAAAGTGTGATTTTTGCTTTACTTTTCAAAAAAGTTTTGATATACTTTCCCTCTTGATTTTTTGATGCGGGAATAGCTCAGTGGTAGAGCACAACCTTGCCAAGGTTGGGGTCGCGAGTTCGAACCTCGTTTCCCGCTCCATTTGTTTTTTAGCATTTTTAAATTTTTGGTGTCCGCCCGAGTGGCGGAATGGTAGACGCAAGGGACTTAAAATCCCTCGGACTTTTTGTCTGTGCCGGTTCAAGTCCGGCCTCGGGCACCATAGTTGTTTTAAGGCGACATGGCCAAGTGGTAAGGCACGGGCCTGCAAAGCCTTTACCCCCGGTTCGAATCCGGGTGTCGCCTCCAATTTCTTAGTATTTAAGGAGTAAACAATGAGACTATTTTTAGCTTCTTTAGTTGCGCTTTTATTGCTATCTGGTTGTGGAAACACTTGGAGAGGCGTAAAACAAGACACTAAAGAAGCCGGACAATGGACAAAAGAAAAAGTTCATGACGGTGCAGAGTGGGTAGGAGAAAAAACAGAATAATTTTGTTTTTTATCTAAACACTTTTTCTACTATTATCATATTTTTCGGGAGATGGCTGAGCGGTTGAAAGCGGCGGTCTTGAAAACCGTTGAGGTGAGAGCCTCCGGGGGTTCGAATCCCTCTCTCCCGGCCATACACTTATTTTTACCACTTACAAACTACGATAAAATCGATACTTCAATAGCTTTTTAAGTTTTCATATTTTGCCTTTGGTCTACCCTATGTATACCCAAACCCACAAAATGTGTTCAATTTTTTATCGCTTTTAGGAGTAAAAAATGAGTGAAGTAAAAAACAATGTAATGCAAAGCAAAGAATATGATAGTTTTCTTGATGTTGTAAATCGTGCAGTTCCTGACATTGAAACAATAGCACATTTGATAGAATGCGTAACTAATTACACTTACGAGGTAGGTTTAAACAAAGAGCAAGATGGAATGACGGCTATGTATTTGGCAAATTCATTAAGAGATATTGCAAAAGGCATAGAAGATTGTTTTGATAAGCAAAAGATACAAAAACAATCTTAAAAGCCACAAGCCTCTTATTAAAGGGGCTTATGCTCCTTGTAAACTATCTAACTCTTTTTTCATTGTTTATCTTTTAGCTTTTTTACTACTTTGTCAAAATCTGAAATAATTTTTTGAGTTTTGTTAAATTCGTCATATTCATTTTTTGCTTTATCGTCAGCTTGTTTTTTAGAAATATTACCTTTGTTTTGCAAAATGTCATATTTTCTAAAAGCTAAAAAATCATTGATACTTTTTGAAAACTCATCCATAGTAAAACTGTTTTCACGCTCTATTAAGTCCTCTACATAGTCAAAGTATCCTGTTACTGTTCTCTCCAATTGTCTTATCTCTTTTTCTGATAGATAGTTCTTTGCAACTGTTACATCAGATTTTAAAACTCTACCATCAGGGGAGTTCTTCCAAGTAGTTAACCCCATATTATCTTTGGTTTTATCTACTTTTGAATAGATTATTTCGGCTGCAGTTTGTCCTGTAATGGCAAAATGAAATTTATTTTGCACCATTGAGTAAAAGTCTTCTGTAATAGATGAGCTTTTATCATAGTCAATACTACACTCTGCAAAAATATCTGTAATTTGTTGCCAAATACGGCGTTCACTTGCTCTAATAGAGCGAACACGTTCCAAGAGTTCACGGAAGTAATCTTTGCCAAAAAGCTTAGTGCCTTGTTTCAATCTATCATCATCAAGAGTAAAACCTTTTATTAGATACTCTTTTAATACATTAGTAGCCCATTTTCTAAATTCTGTTGCTTGTTTGCTATTTACACGATAACCAACAGAGATAATAGTATCAAGATTGTAATATTTTGTATTGTATTTTTTACCGTCTAAAGCAGTATGTTCCAAAATGGAACTAACTGAATTTTCGTCAAGCTCCATACTATCAAATATGTTTTTTAAATGTTTTGTAATAGCAGGTCTTTGTACTCCAAAAATTTCAGCCATAGAGTTTTGAGTAGCCCAAATAGTCTCATCTTCTAAAACTACTTGAATATTGGTATTTTTATTATCAACTGTGTAAAAAATAAAATTAGTGGTTTTATCAATATTTGGCATTACTGCTCCTTTTAATCTTCAAATCTTAACACAAAGAGTATTAAGAAAAAAATACTATCTCTTAATACCCTTAACATAATGTTATGTGTTAAAAGTGTTAAAAAAGCCTTCAAAACTCCTAAATTATGGACTTTAAACATAACATTAAAAATTAAAATGTTATGTATTTTAAAATTAAAATTGGTTTGCATAAAATCGTAACTACAGGGTCGGTGCTTAGGACGAGAGTTTGTAGAGATTTTACCACCCCTACCACCTAAAAGAGTTTTTATCAAAGATTTTAGAAATACAAAGCCCTTAAATACGAGCTTTTAGAGAGTAAGTAAAAAGATGGTTTTCAAGATTTTACACTCAAATAATCCCTAAGTTTAGGCGTTCTTTGTTAATTTAGTATTGAAAACAATAACTTTCAATACTAAAACATTTAAAAGCCCTAAAATACGACATTCTGTAAAATTGGTTTTACTCTTTTTAAGTTTCGTAAGCTTAAAGTGTATGTTTTCGTTTAAGGTTAGGTGCAAATTAATACTTTTATCACTCCAAACTTAAGTCAGACAACTAATTTAAGTCATTGAAAACAAGACTATTTTTTAGCCTACTCTTTTGTTGTTGAATTTTGTTGCATTTAGGGTTGTATTTTACTTTAAAACCACCATAAAATCAATAACAAGGGGTTGAATTCTTGTTGCATTTTTTGTTGAATTTTGCTGTTCCCTTTTTATTTCCCAAAACTCAAAATAGTCCATTGTTTAGGCTTTAATGCTTCCCATAATTTGTTCCCTTTTGTGTACCTATTTAATGCGTCAAAAAGAGCTAAAATTTAAACGATGAGGTCTTAAGGCTATCCTTTGTATCAAAATAGTGCTACTGCTTCTTATTTTTGCTTTTAGTGTCTCGTTCTTAAATTAAATGTTTATTGCATCAATATTTTAATAGGCTCAAAATGTTCTATTTGATATTAATCTGTTGCCCGGTTTAACTGTCTTATTCTTTTTTAATTATTCGATAATATCAATGCTTATACAGTATCAAGGTGTCTTATTTTATTTACTGCCATACTTTTTAATACTGAATGTAGTATTGAATTTTAGTGTTCATTTATGCGTTCATTCTATTTAATGATATGCTACTAAGAAACTGATAAAACATTGATTGAGATAAAAACAAGTGTTCATTTCAATAATGCTGTGTCTTTTTTTTGCTCATACTCGATAATGTCGGTTTTTAGTTATTGTTTTTTTGTGTCCTTTTCCCCTATTTAGCTTCTACTTTTCCTTAACAACTTACAAGTGTGACCAAAACATCTCTTTAGTTCATTTCCGTTTTAAAGCATAAAAACTAAAACGGAAACTATTTAAATCACTTAAATAAGGCTTTTGATAGAACGGAAACTAATTTAAAAAGGTGGACATTTTAAAAAGTGGTCATTGTAGCTTTGACCGTTCACTTATTCACGCAAACGCCTAAATATTGGCTTTTAACCTTTCGCTTTTAAAGTGGACAAAATACTTAAATGTCCAAGTTTTTTAACTCTTAAATGTTTACATGTAAAATCATTACTACGGGGTCGGTTTAGTATAATAATTTGCTATTCTGATTATTTCATTCATATTTAGCTCTTTTTTGATTGTAATGTCCTGCTTCATACTAAGTGTGTGATCACACTCTGTACAATAAAATATTTGTGTGTCTTCATCGCCTTGTACTGCTCCATAACATTTAGGACAATAAAGCTGATTGTCTATGTAAAATAGTGATGGTTTAAAATCTTTGTTGTTTGTCATTGTTTTTCCTTTGTTTTTTTACCTGTCTTTTTATCTTTGAAAATCACTTCAAGTTTGCAATCACTTAAAAATTTGTCTTTGGATAACAGTTCCTTTATCTTTTTAATAACTTCATTTTTTGTCATTGTAAAACCTTTTGAAATAATTTGTTTAACTCATAGAGCGGTAAAGCTAAATATTTTGAATTTGGTATCTGTATTGTTGCTTCAAAACGATTAACACTAAACCCGAGTTTGTTTTTAATAGCTTTGTTGTAAATACACACTTTATCCACCATCAGAATATTAGTTCTGTTAATGTAGTAAGTATCTGTTGGAAGTTTTGAGTTTGTATCCACATATTGGACCACTTCATATTCACTAAGATTGTCAATGTTTGGTTTAGCTTCAAAATCTACACACAGGTCGATACTCGAGATGTCTTTTAGTGTTGAGGCTATTTGGCTTACTTTGTTAATATTTGGTGGGTCTTTGTGATACTGACAAAGTCCAAAAATAACCATTTGTGCTTTATTGTATTTTGGTCTATCGGGTATGTTGCAATAGTAGATAGGCTCGTTTTCAAGCTGAAAAGCTGAGGTTATTTGCTTGGCCGATAGCCTGTCTTTTAGTTTTGCAATTAGTGGATTGTTGCTGTTTATCTTATGCCAATTACCTAACTTTTGCAATTTTTCAAGCTTACATCTCTTGTTAAATTTAATACGGATAGTATCTATCTCAAAATCGACCAAATTATCTTTATTAAATTCGTTTAAAAGCGTTATTATTTCTTGTAAAATATGAGTGTTCATATTGGTTAAAATCCTGTCTCTATTATGGAACTCATTTCTTAAAGCTCTAAACTGTACCCTATCTAAACAACGCACCACCAATAGGCAAAGACTGTTTTAGACCTCATCGCTCTTTTTGTGTCTCTACCTTGTTTTACCCTAAATTGTTTTATAAAACTGCGGGTATAATTTTCAATTCTTAAAGTAAAAAAAGCGTTATTCTAAGAGAGTTGAAACTCATCAAAAAATAACACTTTGTTTTTTAGAGCTGTTAAGCAGCTTTTTTACTTAAGCTTCTTGGCCTGTTTTTAACTCTATGGTCATACTGTGGATTATCCAATAAGAACTTATTTTTAATTCTTTCAATGCTTGATAGAACGCTATAAACATAAGGTGTAAGTTCTGATGTTTGACTATCGGAGTAATGTTGTTTTATATACTCGTGTTGAATATTTGGACTTGAGTCATCACCACCAAATTTTATAGGGTCTGATATAACTATTTTAATTACCCATTCTGTAAGTAAGTCGTACATTGGTTTTGTATTCATTTTTTTCCTCTCATTTTCTTTGTTGTTGTTAGTTTTACTTAATAAAACAACTTAAATATCTATTAATGAGATTAGAGTAAAATTATTTTGCAGATAGTTTTGCTTAGTCTCATTTTTCATTATTTGGGATTAAGCCCTTTTTATTTTATTTTCATCATATACCTCCTAAGCTACTTTTTGAAGTCGTGAATCGATAAACGCATCTAAATCGCATTTTCTATACATACATTTAGATGATTTACCATCACCAATTTTTAAATAGCTTATTGCTAAACCTTTTGCTCTCCAAGTCTTAAGAGTTTCAGTACTTACATTTAAGTAAGTAGCCGCCTCTTTTGTTGTTAAAAGATGTTTGTCACTCATTGAAGCAACTCCTTGTTTTTAATTTGTAGCCTAACAAAATATTAAACTAACAAGGTAATTTTAAGTGATTTTGGGTCGCAGTTGTACGGAATTTTAAAATAAGTTTTTCATAGGAATTTTTAAAAATAAAATTCCTACTATTCAGTCCAAAACTCTTTTTTATCTATTCCTGTGATAAGCTCTGTGTATCTTCTATTATCTATGTATTCAATAGCTATCTCATAGTATTTTTTAATCGTTTTGGCATCCATTGTTTTAGTAGTAATGCCTTTATCCGCATAGTAGTTGTAAATCTCATTGCTTATTTTACTGTTTGAAATACCTCTTTTCTTACAATCATAGATAAAAAACATATCTGCATATCTTTCACTTTTATTTGGTAATTTATTGTTATTTTTTTGGTCCATTGATACCGCAACCCCCAAAAGCTCTATTGGTGCTTTCAAGATATTATCTTTCGTCAAATCCTTTTTTAAGTGCTTTACATATGCAATTACTTCATTTAGTGGTGTGTTCAAGTCAATTTCTATTTTTAAATTAGTTGATGTTTTAGAGTTAATTAGTTTTAATTTTGGTCTTTTAAAATTATTTATTATTGTGTGTCCATACTCATATTCAATCTCTTCAAAATCAGATTCGCTATCTTCGATATTGCGAAAATTTGTATTAGCATTTTTCTTATAATCATCAATAAATTGCCTTGGTGTTTCAATCGTATTATTTGTGAGTTCAGATATTCTTTTTATACTTGTATCAAGGATGTAGCCCTCCCTAATATCTCTTTTTTCTAAAGACACACCCATAAAATTAACATATTCTTCATATCTAATTTTAAGTTCCTCATGCAATATTCCTCTTTGTTCGTGGTCTCTGCCACCAAGTAATTTACTATCAATTATTTTATAGATTTTTTTATTTAATCTCTTGTCCCTATAATAAAGAAAATTATCCAAAAAATAATAAATTTCTTCATTATAAACCCTTTGGTTGTTAATAATAGTTCCATTCACATATTCTGTATTATGTGAATCAATAAATGGGATAATTTCTAAGTTGTTTACCATTCTTGATAGTTCCATATCAAAACAATGTTCAAAGCTGTGAACATCATTATAGTTTTTCAAGTAATAATCTACAAATCCTTTTTCGTCCTTTGATAAATCATCATATTCTTTTTTATATAATCTATCACGATACTCTTTATCGTTTTTAATTTTTTCAAAAATGACTTCATTTTTTAAATACCATTTAATAACTTTTTCTACCTCATTGGTATTATTTTTATTTCTGATAGCCATCTCATAAGTAATACATTGCGTAAATTCATACTCTTGAAAACTTTCAATCTCCAAATAAATATCATCATTTCTTTTTGGTATTCTATCTTTGTCATAAGTGCATTTATCGCAATTACAATACGGAATACTCATATTTTGTAAAATTTTTCTTATTGTCTGATTTTTTACATCTTCAAACTTTTCCATTACCACAACCCCCTTACTGCTTCTAAGCCACTATCTTCTGTAAACTTTGCATATCTCATCGTGTCTTTAATGTCTTTATGGTCGAGTAGATTTTTTATCGTAAATATTGGAACGCCTTTTATTGCTAAATTAGTAGCAAAGGTATGCCTTAGTGTGTGAGTTACTGCTCTGTTTTGTCTATCTGCTTTATCTAAGCCCTCGTTAAATAGTTTGTCAAAAACGGCTTTTATTTGTCTTCTAACCGTTCTCGATGAGGTCTTAACCAAATACTCGTTTGGATTGCTTATCGCTTCATATCGTTTATTTAAAAGCGGTAAAAGACTATCACCAATAAACCCCGTGTAAGTATTGTTACTCTTTAGGTTTTGGAGTGTAATCGTTTTGTGTCTTAAATCAATATCTTTTTTGGCTATTTTTAAAATGGTTTCTAAGCGGCCACCTGTACTTAAACTAAGTTCTACAAATAACAAGAGAGTAGGGTTGTCTTTGATAGTTTCCTTTAAGAGCAATACCTCATCAAAATTTAAAAATCTTGTCCTATCGTTATTAATCTTTAACATCTCAACTTTTTTACACGGATTAACGCCTTTAAATAGCTCATTTTCAATCGCAAAGTTAAATAAGGCTCTTATGGTTTCTATGTATGAATTAATCGTTTTTGGTGCTTTATTTTCACTTTTAAGAGTATCTTTTAGTTTTAGTATCTCTTTAGGAGTTATCTCACTTAGATATTCTCTTTTTAATATTTTGATTGTCCGGGTGCATAATGCTTTAAATTTTCGTTTGCTCTCTTGTGATAACTCTTTGGTTTTTAGATAGTCTTCTATTAAGTCGTTTATGTTTTTGCCTAAATCTTTGTTTTTGTATTTGATAATAGGGCTTTCTTCACCAAATAATAGTTTATTGATGGTGTCGCTTCTAACTTGATTACAAAATGGAATATTTACGCCTTTACTTTTTAACCCGACTTTTGTCCATACTTTTTTATTTTTATCTTTGTAGGTTATGTAATAACTTAAGTCTCCATTGGCTAAAATTTTATGATAAATACCATCGTATTTTTTACTACTTTTTATCATTTTATTTGGCATCTTTTTTAGTACTCCCGGACATTCTCGTCTACCCTATGTATACCCAAAGTATAACTTATTGTAACTTAATTTACTTTATTAGCTTTTTTATGGTATGATTACAAAGTCCGAAGTATCAAGGCTTATCGTGTTTATTAAGTTATTTTAAGGTTTGGCAAGTTTAAGGTTTTTTCGAATCCCTCTCTCCCGGCCACTATTTTCAAATAATCTTTTCACAAATCACTACAAAATAAATATATAACTTTCTCTTCTATCTACTAAATCTTTGACTTTATTTTCTCTTTAAAATGACACAAAAAT